>JAXDFS010000284.1:0-2988 GCA_034665465.1 Solirubrobacteraceae bacterium | reverse complement strand
ACCCTGCCCTCGTCGAGCGGGACGTTGAAGTCGACCCGGACGAGCACCCGCTTGCCCTCGATGTCCCCGAGGTCGTCGAGCGTCCGCACCTATAGGACCTTCTGGAGCAGGTCGACACAGCGGTTGGAGTAGCCCCACTCGTTGTCGTACCAGGACACGACCTTGACGAGCGTGCCCTCCATGACCGAGGTCAGCAGGCCGTCGACGATCGACGAGTGCGGGTTGCCGACGATGTCGCTGGAGACGATCGGGTCCTCGGTGTACTGCAGGATCCCCGACAGGTGGCCCTCCGCGGCGGCAGCGAACGCGGCGTTGACCTCTTCGACGGTCGTCGGCCTGCTCGCGACGAAGGTCAGGTCGACGACCGAGCCCGTCGGGACGGGCGCGCGAACGGCGAATCCGTGCAGCTTGCCGTTGAGCTCGGGCAGCACGAGGCCGACGGCCTTCGCGGCGCCGGTCGACGTCGGCACGAGGTTCATCGCGGCGGCACGGGCGCGGCGCAGGTCCTTGTGCGGGCCGTCCTGCAGGTTCTGGTCGGCCGTGTACGCGTGGATCGTCGTCATCAGGCCGTGCTCGATGCCGACGGCCGCGTGGACGACGCTCGCGAACGGCGCGAGGCAGTTCGTGGTGCACGACGCGTTGGAGATGACGTCGTGCGAGTCGGCGTTGTACTTGTCGAAGTTCACGCCCAGGACGACCGTGATGTCCTCGTCGGTCGCGGGCGCGGAGATGACGACCTTCTTGGCGCCGGCCTCGAGGTGCTTGGCGGCATCGGCGCGCTTGGTGAAGAAGCCGGTCGACTCCAGGACGACCTCGACGCCCAGCTCGCCCCAGGGCAGTGCCGCGGGATCGCGTTCGGCGCAGACCTTGATCTGCTTGCCGTCGACGACGAGGCCTTCGTCTGACAGCTCGACGGTGCCGGGATAGGGACCGAGGATCGAGTCGTAGCGCAGCAGGTGCGCCAGCGTCTCGTTGTCCGTCAGGTCGTTCACGGCAACCCAGTCGATATCGGCTCCTGCCGCCTGCGCGGCGCGGAACACGTTTCGGCCGATGCGGCCGAAGCCGTTGATGCCAACTCGTACTGACATGCGGGGGTCTGTCCTTCCTGGGGCTGAGATTCGGTTCGTGGCAGCTGGTGACGGGGGGGCGGGCGGACGTGAGCCTCCCCCCTCCCGATGGGACCGGCAACCCTATATGTCGGCGTCGGACGGCAGCAGGTCGGGCCACCCGGCCGGGACCCGCCGGGTGCGATCGCGCGCGGGCGGGTACCCGCTGCTGTCCAGTGACCTCACCGGAGCACTACGTCTCGGTCCGGCCGCGCACGATCTTCACGATCGTCGGCATCCTGCTGGCCACCGTCGTCCTCGTGTGGCTGGTCATGAAGGCCGAGCGCGTGCTCATCTGGGCGTTCGTCTCGCTGCTGCTGGCGCTGGCGCTCAACCCCGGCGTGGAGCTGCTGCAGCGCCACGGCGTGCGCCGCCGCGGGGCGGCCGCGGCGATCGTCTACGTCCTCGTCGCCGCGTTCATCGCCGGCGTCGGGGCGCTCATCATCCCGACGCTCGTCCAGCAGATCGGCGACTTCATCGACGCGGTTCCCGGCTACGTGAAGGACCTCACCGCGGGGCGCGGCCCGCTCGGGTTCCTCGAGCGCGACTACCACGTCGTCGAGCGCGTCCAGAAGGCGGTCGCGGGCAACGGCAAGTCCTCGTCGGGCGCCACGGCGCTGGCCGGCGGCGCGAGCACCGCGCTGGACGTGACCCGCAGCGTCCTGACCTTCGTCGCCGCGGTCGTGACGATCACGTTCATGACGCTCTTCATGGTCCTCGAGGGCCCGGGCTGGGTCCACGGGTCGATCGAGCTGCTGCCCGACGAGCGCCGTCCGCGCGCACGCCGGATCGCCGACGACATCTACCGGATGGTCGGGCGCTACGTCACCGGCAACCTGCTGATCAGCCTCATCGCCGGCGTCGCCACGACGGTCGTGCTGCTCGCCCTCGGCGTGCCGTTCGCGCTCGCGCTCGGCCTGCTCGTGGCGATCCTCGACCTGATCCCGCTCGCGGGCGCGACCCTTGCCGCCGTCGTCGTGACGCTCGTCGCATTCACGGACTCCTCCACGTCGGCGATCGTCGTGCTGATCTTCTTCGTCGTCTACCAGCAGCTCGAGAACCATCTGCTGCAGCCGCTGATCTACGGGCGCACGGTTCGCCTGTCGCCGCTGTCGATCCTGCTCTCGGTGCTGATCGGCGCCGAGGTCGCGGGCGTCATCGGGGCGCTCGCGGCGATCCCGGTCGGCGGCACCGTGCAGATCCTCCTGGACCACTGGCGCGAGATCCGGCGGCCCCCCGAGGAGCCGCTGGCGCCGCCCGAGCCGGCCGGCAGGCTCAAGGGCCGCGAACCGCGGGAGAGCGCCGCCGCCCGCTCCTGACTACGGTGAGGGCATGGCAGCCCCCATCCGCGGCGTCGGCGCGACCGCCTCGCTGCATCACGACGGTCCCGAGGACGCCGACTTCGCCGTGGTCGACCTGCGCCTGTTCGCGACGCTGCCCGACGGCGAGCGCGTCGCCGACCCGCAGCCCGTGTCGGCGAGCGTGCGCGTCGAGCGCTCCAAGCTCGCCGCGGTCGAGCTCTCCGTCCAGATGTCGCTGCGCCTGCGCCAGGCCCCGACCGGCCCGCGCCTGGAGGCCTGGCAGCGGATCGCCGCCGAGCTCGCGGCCCGCGGCATCGAGGCCGAGCCCGCGGACCTGCACGCGATGAGCTTCAAGTTCGTGCCCGACGACGAGCTGCGTGCCGCGCAGCAGGTCGTCTGGCCGCACGGCCACTAGATCCAGCTCGCTCGCGGCGCGACGACGGGCGGGGCGTCTCGCGTCAGAAGTGCTAGCAGACGCTAGCCAGGGGCTAGCCACTGCTAGCAGTGCTAGCAGACGCTAGCCAGGGGCTAGCCACTGCTAGCAGATCGAGCAAACGACCCGTGGGCGGCTGCCAAACCAG
>JAXDFS010000283.1:0-2824 GCA_034665465.1 Solirubrobacteraceae bacterium | reverse complement strand
CGCGCCGCTGCTGACGGCCGCGATCGTCGCCTGGAAGCTGCCGCTGGGCGCGGGCGCGGGTGCGCTGGGGCGGCTGGCCGGCGCCGCGACCGTGCTCGCGGCGGGAGCGGCGCTCGTCGCGCCCTGGGTCGTCGTCGCGTCCTCGGCGCAGGGACGGCTCGTCCCGGTCAGCGACGGCGGCGCGTCGGCCCTCTACGTCGGCACCTACCTGCCCGGCGGCGGCACGCTCATCGGGCTCAAGCGCCGGCTCGCAGCCGAGACGCGCAGGCGCCATCGCAGCGCGCGGGGCAAGACGGCGTACGAGATCCCCGCGCGGGTCGTGCTCAGGACGGTCGCCGAGCGCCATCCCGGGGTGCCCGAGCGCATCGCGCTGCGCCGCGAGACGCGCACGAACCTCGAGCACTACGCGCTCGCGCGCCCGGGAGCGTTCCTGGCGATGATGGGTCGCAAGGCCGCGCGCATGTGGCTGGCCCCCTCGCGCAGCACGGTGCGCGACGGCGCGTGGGGCGGCCTCGCGGGCCGCATCCTGCACCTCGTCCTGCTCGCTGCGGCGAGCCTCGGACTCGCCGCGGGCCTGTGGCGCCGCCGCGACCCGGTGTTGCTGCTCGTCGCCTCGGTCGTCGCCTACAGCACGCTGGTCAACGCGCTGCTGATCGCCGAGGCGCGCCACAACCTGCCGCTGCTGCCGGCGCTGTACGCGGCCGGCGCCGCGGGCTGGGCGATCGCCCTGTCGGCGCCGCGGTCCGCCGACGGTTGCGCGGGGCCCGAGGTCACGCCCGCGGCGAGGTAGCGGACGCCGTGGCCGTCTCGTCACCGCGGGCGCTCGTCCTGATCCTGGCGCTCGGAGCGACAGCGCTCGCGCCGGCGACCCCGACGGCGGCGCAGGCGCCCGCCGGCGCGCCCGCGATCGGCGGGGACTTCCCCGATCCGTCCGTCGTCCGCGTCGGCGACTCCTACTTCGCCAGTGCCACGTCCGGCGAGTGGGCACCGACGTTTGCGCTGGAGCGCTCCAGCGACCTGGTCAACTGGACCGCGATCGGCGCGCTGTTCGACCGTCCCCCGGCGTGGAGCTCGGGCGTCTACTGGGCGCCTGACCTCAGCATCCAGGACGGCCGCATCCGCGCCTACTTCACCGCTCGCCGCATCGGCGCCAAGCCGTGCATCGGCGTGGCCATCGCGGCGGGGGCGGCCGGCCCCTACCACGACCGCGGGCCGCTGCTGTGCCCGCCGGGCGGCGCGATCGACCCGCACGTCGCCGAGGTCGCGCCGGGGCGGCGCATGCTCGTCTACAAGCAGATGGGAGTCGGCGCCCCGCTGCGCATCGTCGCGCTGTCGCGCGACGGGCTGCGCGTCAGCGGTCGCGCCGTCGCCGTGCTGCGCCCCGACCGGCCCTGGGAGCGCGGCGTCACCGAGAACCCGTTCCTCGTCCACCGCCCGGACGGCTACTACCTGTTCTACTCGGGCGGGACCTGCTGCCGGCCGCCGTGCAGCTACGCGGTCGGCGTCGCACGCGCCCCGTCGCCGCAGGGCCCGTACGTCAAGCTCGGAACCGATCCGATCCTGCGCGGCGGCGAGCGCTTCATGTGCCCGGGCGGCGAGAGCGTGGTGGCGGGTCCGGCGGGCGGGACGGTGCTCGCCTACCACGCCTACGATCGCGCCGACCCCGGGCTGGGACGCCAGATGCTCGTCGACGCGCTGACGTGGCGGTCCGACGGCTGGCCGCAGGTCAGCGTCGGCGGCGTCCCCACCGTCCAGGCGACCTCCGCCCTCGTGAGCGGGCAGCGCCCGCCCCAGGCGATCGCCGACGACTTCGCCGGGCGCACACTGGCGCCCGGCTGGCAATGGCCGTTCGATCGCAGGCCGGCGTTCACCGTGGGCGACGGCCTCACGCTGCGCGTCGTGCCCGGCGACCAGATGGCGACGTTCGCGGCTCGTCAGGCTCCGTTTCACGCGTTCACCGCGACGACGGCCGTGCGGCGCCGCGGGATGCGGGCGCTGAGCACGGCGAGCCTCGCGCTCTCCCGCGCCGACGGCGACCGCGCCGTCGGCATCGGCGTCAGCACGACCGGCGTCACCGTCTGGCGGCGTGTGGGCTCGCGCCGCGCCGTGCTGTTCTCGGGCGCGCTGCCCGGTGCGGCGACCGTGCGGCTGCGGTTCGTCGTGCCGGGGGACGGGAGCGCCCAACCGCAGACGAGCGTCGGCCCGACCGCCTGGCGCGACGTCGGCGGGCCGGTCGCGCTGCCTCCCGGCATCGACGGCACGCGCGTCGTGCTCGCCGGGCGCGGCCGGCGCGGCGACGCAGTCCGCTTCGCCTCGCTGCGCATCGATCCGGCCGGCGCATGAGCGCGCACCGGCGGAGCAGACTGTGAGCGCCATGCTGCGAGCAACGGCTGCAGCGGCCGCGCCGCGGCCCCTGACGTTCCTCATCGTCGAGGACGAGCCGGTCCTGCGCGAGTTCCTCACCGAGTCGCTGCGCCGCGAGGGCCACACCACGATCGCGGCCGTCGACGGGACGACGGCGCTGGCCGCCGCGGCGTCGGCCGAGATCGACGTCGTCCTGCTCGACGTCCTGCTGCCCGGCGACCTGGACGGGCATGCGGTCTGCCGGCTGCTGCGCGAGCACGACCCCGCGGTGCCGATCATCATGCTCACCGCGCTGTCATCCGAGCGCGACGTCGTCGCCGGGCTGGAGGCCGGGGCCGACGACTACGTCACCAAGCCGCTGCGCTTCGACGAGCTGCGCAGCCGCATCCGCGCGGTGCGGCGGCGATCGGGCCCCGGGCCGGGCGGGGGTCGCGCCGCCGCGGTCAGTGGCGGCGTCGTC
>JAXDFS010000282.1:0-3871 GCA_034665465.1 Solirubrobacteraceae bacterium | reverse complement strand
ATCGCCGACGTGGCGCTCGTGCGCGACTGGAGCGAGGCCTTCGGCCGCGAGACGGGCGCGCTGATCGGCAGCGCCGCGGCGCTCGAGCAGCGCCTGGCCTCCGGCTCGCTGACGATCTGGCGCGACGCCGGCGCCACACCCGTGGCGCTGGCCGGATATTCGCTGGAGGTCGACGGCGCGCGCCGCATCGGCCCGGTCTACACCGCCGGCGAGCACCGGCGCCGCGGCTACGGCGCGGCGGTCACGGCCGTCGCCTGCCGCCGCGCGCTCGCCGGCGGCACGTCGCAGCTGCTCCTCTACGCCGACGTCGGCAATCCGACGAGCAACACGCTGTACCGCCGGCTCGGCTTCGAGCCCGTCGAGGACCGCATCGAGCTGCGCTTCAGGCCTCGCTGCTGAGCAGCCCGGATCGCGCCATGATCGTCTGCGCCGATGGTCGAGTACGTCTTCACGCTCGAGGATCTCGCGCGCGTGCGCTTTGCGATCTCGCCGACGTGGGAGCTGGCGATGAGCCTGCGGGCGCTCGCGCGACCCGCGACCGCCGGGGTGCACCTCGAGTGGGTGCTCGCGGCCCGCGAGCTGCCCGGCCTGGCGGGGCTCGACCTGCGCCCCGCCCTCGCGCTGCTGAGCCGCGCCGACTACACGCCGGACTTCCTGACGCCGCCGCCGGAGTCGCCGCTGACGTCCGTGCAGGAGGGGCTCGACCAGATCGCCCGCACGCCGGTCAAGCACGTCCTCCGCGAGGTGGCGCTCGTCGCCAAGCGCAGCCGCGCCGCGGAGCTGCCGGCGTTCCTCGAGCATCCGCGCCGCGAGCTCAACCGGCTCGTGGCCGCGCTGGCAACCTACTGGGAGCGCGTCGTCGAGCCGTCGTGGCCGAGGGTCCGGGCGCTGCTGGACGCCGACATCGCGCGGCGCTCGCGGCGTGTCGCGGAACAGGGCGCGGGGGCGGAGCTGAGCGACCTGCACCCCGGCATCCGCTGGTCGCGCGACCGCCTGTGCGTGCCCGTGTCGCTGCAGTCGACCGTCGCGCTGGCCGGCCGGGGCCTGCTGCTCGTGCCGTCGGCGTTCTCGTGGGCCGGCCCGGTGGCGGTCACCGCGGAGGCCTGGCAGCCGACGCTCGTCTACCCCGCCCGCGGGGTCGGGCTGCTGTGGGAGGCGGGCGTGCGCGCCGACGAGGCGGTCGGCCGGCTGATCGGCGGCACGCGCGCGCGGATGCTGGAGGCGCTCGCCGCGCCGATCTCGACGACCGAGCTGTCGCGGCGGATGGGGATCACGCCGAGCGCGACCTCGCAGCATCTCAAGACGCTGGCCGGCGCCGGGCTCGTCAGCCGCAGCCGTGCTGGGCGAGAGGTGCTGTACCTGCGCACGCCGCTCGCGGAGGCGCTGCTCGATCCGCCGCCCACGATGTAGTCACGACTGAATCATTCGCGGCACGCAAGCTCCCGGCGCAGGATGGGCGCATGCAAACCACCACCACCACAACGCACCTCACCACGGCCGAGACCCGCGCGCGGGTCGTCGGCCCCGACCAGGGCGAGCACCTCTGGTTCCTGCGCAACTCGATGCACATCAAGGCCGACGCTGGCACGACCGGCGGGGCATACGGCCTGGTCCAGTCGCTGGTCGCGCCGAAGTTCTCGCCGCCGCTGCACGTCCAGGACCTCGAGGACGAGGCGTTCTACGTGCTGGAGGGGAACTTCACGTTCCTCTGCGGCGGCGAGCGCATCGCTGCGGGGCCGGGCAGCTACGTGTTCATCCCGCGCGGTCTGCCGCACTCGTTCATCAACGAGGACGACACGCCGGGCCGGCTGCTGACGATCATCACTCCCGGCGGCGGCGAGCGCTTCTTCGCCGACGGCGGCCGGCCTGCCGAAGGCGACGGCCTGCCGCCCGAGGGGCCGCCGGACATCGAGGCGCTGCACCGCGCGGCGGCAGCGCACGGAAGCCGGATCATCGGCCCGCCGATGACCCCGGCGGACACGGTCGCATCCACGTCCTGACCCCGCCGCTCAGCAGATCGGCTGGATCGGCGTCAGCGGCGATGTCCGCATGACCCGGCCGAACGGGAAGCCGGGATCCGCGGGCACGGCCATCTCGGCGACGTCCAGGTGCCGGTAGCCGGCCATGTGCCCGACGCGGTCGGCGCCGGTGCCGGCGGGCAGCAGCTCGGCGGCCAGGACGCTCAGCGGCGAGGCCGCCGGGAGGTGCAGGTCGCGCAGGTAGCGCTCGATCTCGGCCTGCTGGAAGATCGCAACCCCGATCCGGTCGCGGTGGCGCGCCCTGAACTGCGCGGCGAAGAGCCGCTCGAACAGCGCCTCCGTCATGAGCTCGCGCCCGAGGAAGCGGCCGCGCACGGTCGCGATCAGGATGTTGCGCATGGAGGCGCCGTCGGCCTGCACGGCCTGCGCGTACAGGAAGAACCACAGCGACGTGCGCGGCGGGATCTGCGGGCCGGCCAGCGTCCGGCCGTCCAGGACGGGCGTCGCGTACGGCGCCGTGACGAGCACGAGATCGAGATCGGGCTCGCGCTCGACGACCGGGGGCGGCTCGTCTGAGATCACCGGCGGGCGGTCGGTCAGCATCGGCGGGCTGTCGGCGATCATCGGCGGGCGGTCGGTCAGCATCGGCGGGCTGTCGGCGATCATCGGCGGGCGGTCGGTCAGCATCGGCGGGCTGTCGGCGATCATCGGCGGGAGGTCGGTCAGCACCCGCTCGGCCACGAGGTGACGGTCGACCGCGAACGCGGACAGCAGCTCCGGGCGCAGCGAGGCCCCGTCCGGCGTGTGCCGGCGCAACCGGCTGGCGTGGCAGACCAGCGGCGGCGGCGGGTGCTGCACGCCGACGACCCGCAGCGCAGCGCCGAAGCGCGCGTTGGCCGTCGACCACCAGTCAAGGTCGCCCCGCGGGCCGCTGTGGCCCACGCGCAGCTCGTAGGAGTAGAAGCCGAACAGCTCGGGATCGTCCTCGGACAGGCCGGGCGGCAGCGGGAGCAGGAAGTGGCGGTCGGAGACGGTCGACGGGATGAGCCTGGTCATCGCGTTCTCGCCGGCGCGGTCGTCGGTCTCGAGCGGGGTGACGTCGCGCACGAGCTCCGGATCGATCGGGAGCGGCGGATTGGCGTCGTCGACCTTCTCGGGCTGTGCGCCGTACAGCAGCGGATCGGCGCCGTGGGCGAGGATCCTGCCGAAGAGCGCCCGGCCGACGGGATTTTCGAGTGCTCGCTCGAGCTCGATCCAGACCGCTCGGCGGCGCTGCTCGGTCGAGGCGTAACCGGGCCCCGCCACGTAGGGGGAGAAGGCGAGCCCCACCGACGCGATCGCGGGCACCTGTGCGGGCGCGATCGCGATCGGCAGGCGCAGGTCCAGCGCGCGGTCGGCGTATTCGACCGCGGCCGAGACCGGCGCCGGCGCGCCGCCGGGACCGGGCGCCCTGCGCGCCGGCCGCACGTACCAGCGGTGCTGCAGCGACTTCGGGAACTCGGTCCCCGGCACGGGCTCGTGCGGGTCGATCGCGTCGAGGAAGACCAGCCGCGTCCGGCGGCGCCACTCGGGCAGCGGCTTGGTGGTCGAGGCCGGCCCCAGCACCCGCGGGATCGTGATCGAGCCGACGGCCACGGCGGCCGCCTCGTCGTCGCCCGGCGCGCCGCGCAGCACCGTCAGGCCCGAGTCCTCGAGCCCGTCCCAGGTCCAGTCACGCTCCAGGTCGAGGACGATCGCGACCATCCAGTTGCGCAGCAGCTGGGTCGGCGCGGCGAACGTCAGCGTCTCGCCGTCCGCCGACAGCGTGTGGCGCACGAAGCGCGAGGCGCCGAAGACGACGCGCCGGCCCGGGGGGCTCGTCAGGCTGTCGCCGGCTGCCGCGACGCCGAGCT
>JAXDFS010000281.1:0-5811 GCA_034665465.1 Solirubrobacteraceae bacterium | reverse complement strand
ACCGCACCCCGCCCGAGCTGTCGTCGGACATCATGGACCGCGGCATCATGCTGGCGGGCGGCGGATCATTGCTGCAGGGGCTCGACGAGCGCCTGCGCGAGGAGACGCAGATGCCCTGCCACCTGGCGGAGTCGCCGCTGACGTGCGTGGCCGTGGGCTCCGGGCGCTCGCTCGAGGAGTTCGAGGTCATCCACCGCACGAACCGCAATTCCAAGAACCGCCGCCGGCGCTACTGACAAAATATTCTGGAGTCAATCTTCACGTGTACGACAAGACGGTCCGGAGACGACGGGCAGTTCTCGGGCTGCTCGTGGCCTGCTCCCTGATCCTGCTCACCGCCTATTTCGGTGAATCGTCCGGCGGCGCGCTGCACGGCGTCCAGCGCGGCACGAGCGAGGTCCTCAACCCGGTGCAGGAGGGCGCCTCGCGCGCGCTGAAGCCGATTCGCGACCTCTTCGGCTGGTTCGGCGACACCGTCGCGGCCAAGGGCCAGGTCAAGGACCTGCGCGCCGAGCGCGACCGGTTGCGGACCGAGGCCGTCGGCATCGACACCCTGAAGGCCGACAACAAGCGCCTCAGCGACCTGCTGGCGCTCGACGGCGCCCTGGGACTGAACGACTACGCCCCCCGGACCGGGCGCGTCATCTTCCAGTCTCCGACCGTCTGGTACGCCACGATCCGCGTCGACAAGGGCTCCGACGACGGCGTGCGCGTCGGCCAGCCGGTCATCAACGAGCAGGCCCTGATCGGGCGCGTGACAGAGGTCATCGGAGGCTCCGCGCAGGTGACGCTCATCACCGACACGACGATGAAGGTGCCCTCGCGCGCGGGACGCCGCGGCGTCTTCGGCATCGTCGAGCCCTCGAGCGTGGGCAACCCGACCGACCTCGTCATGAAGTTCGTGCCGCCCGGCTCGCGCCTGAACGTCGGCGACCGCGTGCTCACGCGCGGGACCGAGCCCGAGGACCGCTCGACCTCGCTGTATCCGGCCGGGCTGCCGATCGGCCGCGTCACCCGCATCGACAACGAGGGCACCGACACGCAGGAGATCCACCTGCGGCCGTTCGCCGACATGCGCAGCCTCGACGTCGTGCAGATCCTCACGCGGCCGCGGGGGCCCGGCTCGTGACGTCGGCGCCGAACCCGCGCCTGCTCGCGCGGCTGGCCGCCCTCGGCGCCGGCGGCGTCATCGTCCAGACCGCGTTCGTGTCGCAGCTGCCGATCGCCGGCGCCAACGCCGACCTCTCGCCGCTGCTCGTCATGGCCGTCGGGCTGCTGTGCGGCTCGCTCGCCGGCGGCTGCTTCGGCTTCGGCGTCGGCCTGTTCTTCGACGTCGTGTCGCTGCAGACGCTCGGCGTCTCCTCGCTGGTCCTCCTCGGCGTCGGCTACGTCGCCGGGCGCCTGCGCGAGGCCCGCGACCCCGAGGGGACCCTCGTCCCGCTCGCGGTCGGCGCCGCGGCGACGCTGCTCTTCGCGTTCGGCTTCGCGCTCATGCAGTTCCTCCTGGGCGCCGACGCCCCGGTCAGCTGGGCGCTCCTGCGCCAGACGCTCGCGACGCTCGTGCTCAACTCGCTCATCGCGCTGCCCGTCTACGCCGTCGTGCGCCGCTCGCTGGCCGGCAGCCTGCCCGACGATCCGCGCCGGCGGCGCCGGCGCGCCTACACGACCGGCGGCCTGTCGCCGCTCTCACGGGGGACCGACCTGCGGTGATGATGGAGCCCGCCAGCGAGCGCCGCGCGCCGATCACGCCCCAGCTCGCGCTGCGCGTGGCGGTCTTCGGCGGCATCGCGCTCGCGCTGTTCGCGATCGTCTTCTTCCGCCTGTGGTACCTGCAGGTGCTGTCGGGCGACAAGTACCTGGCGCAGGCGACCGTCAACAGGGTGCGCGAGCTGCGCATCCAGGCACCGCGGGGCAAGATCGTCGACCGCAGCGGCCGCGAGATCGTGCGCAACCGCCAGGCCGTGGTCGTCCAGCTCGACCCGGCCAAGCTGCCCCAGGCCGAGCGCGACCTCGCAGCCAAGTGGGGCCAGGACGTCAACACGCGCGCGGCCCGGCCCAAGGGCCATCGCGGCGATCCGGTCGCGATCCCGCCGATCCCGACCGCGCCGCTGCGCGACCGCTACGCCCGTCTGGGGCGCGTGCTGAACACGTCCGCGACGGCGATCCACCGCCAGGTGGTGCGCTCGCTCGTCGTCGTCCCGTACTCGTCGGTGCGCGTGCGGACCGACGTCCCGGAGTCGGTGCTCTCCTACATCTCCGAGCGCCCGGAGCAGTTCCCGGGCGTCAAGGTCGAGCAGACCTACCTGCGCGACTACCCCCAGGGCACGCTCGCGGCGCAGATCCTCGGCACGGTCGGCGAGGTCAGCCCGGCCCAGTTGCGCGAGCACCGCTTCCGCGGGGTCAAGCAGGGCACGATCGTCGGGCAGTCGGGCCTGGAGCGCAGCTATGACCGCTACCTGCGCGGCGTCGACGGCGTGCAGCGCGTGCAGGTAGACGCCTTCGGGCGCCCGATCCCCTCCAACCGGCTGCGCCGCGTCGAGCCGATCGGCGGCCAGCGGCTGCGCCTGTCGCTGGACCTCGATCTCGCGCGCACCGGCGACCGCGCGCTGCGCGGCCCGCTGAACGCCGGCGACCATCCCGGCGCCTACGTGGCGCTGGACCCGCGCAGCGGCGAGGTCCTGGCGATGGGATCCAACCCCACGTTCGACCCGGCGCTGCTGACCAGGACGCTCACCCAGAAGCGCTACGACGCGCTCTTCGGCGACTCCGCCGGCGCGCCGGCGTTCAACCGCGCGATGCAGGGCGGCTACCCGACGGCCTCGACGTTCAAGGCCGTCACCGCGCTGGCATCGCTGGACTCAGGGCTCATCAGCGCGAGCACCCCGGTCGACGACACCGGCTGCATCCAGGTCTACGAGCAGAAGCGCTGCAACGCCAACGACCAGGCCTACGGCAGCGTCGACATGGCGCGTGCGCTGCAGGTCTCCTCCGACGTCTACTTCTACAAGCTCGGAGTCGACGCCTGGCAGAAGGGCGGCAAGCGCGATCTGGTCATCCAGAACTGGGCCCGGCGGCTGGGCTTCGGGCGCCCGACGGGCATCGACCTGCCGGGCGAGAGCGCCGGCATCGTCCCCGACCCGGCCTGGCGCACGCGCATCAATGCCGACGAGCTGGCGTGCCGCAAGCGCAAGCACATCCCCGCCGAGGCCAATGTCTTCTTCGCCGGCGCCAACGGCTGCGGGCGCTCGGACCTGCGCGACTACAACGGCGGCGACACCGTCAACCTCGCCACCGGGCAGGGCGACCTCGTCGCAACGCCGCTGCAGCTCGCCGTCGCCTACGGCGCGATCGAGAACGGCGGCAAGGTCGTGACGCCGCACCTCGGCCTGGAGATCGAGAGCGAGCGCGGCGAGCTGATCCAGCGCATCGAGCGCGATCCGGCCCGCCGCATCCACATCGACGACGCCGCCCGCCAGGTCGTTGCCGACGGCCTGCACCGCGCCGCCAGCGAGCCTGGCGGCACGTCCGCCGACGTCTTCGCGGGCTGGCCGCAGAGCCGCTACCCGATCTACGGCAAGACCGGAACGGCCGAGCGCGGCATCAAGCAGGACCAGTCCTGGTACGTGGCCTACGTCCCCGACGCCAAGCGCCCGATCGTCGTCGCCGTGACCGTCGAGGAGGGCGGGTTCGGCGCGGCGACCGCCGCCCCGATCGCCCGCCTGCTGCTGTCGCAGTACTACGGCGTCGCGAAGAAGATCGTCAAGGGGGCGTCCACGACGCGATGAACGAGCGCCCCGCCATCCGCCTCCCGCTGGGCCTCCGGCTCCCGTTCGATCCGCTGCTGGCGCTGGCGACGATCGGGCTGCTCGCCGCGTCGCTCGTTACCCTGCATGCATCGACACGCAACGACGTCCCGGGAGATCCGAACTACTACGTCACGCGTCAGGGCGTGTTCTTCGCGATCGGCGTCATCTTCGTGGTCGTGCTCAGCCGGATCGACTACTCCCGGCTGCGGGAGCTGAAGTACGGCGTCTACGGGCTGATGATGTTCGGCCTGTTCGCGGTCGCGGCCTTCGGCGGGACGACCCGCGGCTCGCGGCGGGCGATCCAGACGCCGCTGTTCGAGATCCAGGCCTCGGAGCTCGGCAAGGTGCTGCTGGCCGTCGCGCTGGCGGCCTTCATCGTCGATCGCACGCGGCGCCTTGGCGAGCGCGACACGACCGCCCGGATCGTGCTCGTCGCGATGGTGCCGGCGACGATCGTGATGGCCGGCGACCTCGGCTCGGGCCTCGTCTACATCGCGGTCCTGCTCGCGGTGCTGTTCGTCGCGGGCATCAGCTGGCGGCACTTCGCGGGGCTCATGGCCCTCGGGGCGGTCTCGATCGCGCTCGTGCTGACCGCCGCGCCGGCGCTCGGCGTGACCGTGCTGCACGGCTACCAGGCCGACCGGCTGACCTCCTTTCTGCACCCGTCCGATGTCGCCGGGACCGCCGGCTACCAGCAGAACCAATCGCGCATCGCGATCGGCTCGGGTCAGAAGACGGGGCGCGGCGACCGCGCGACCCAAGGGCCGCTGAACTTCCTTCCGGAGGAACGCACCGACTTCATCTTCGCCGTGGTCGGCGAGCGATGGGGATTTGCCGGCGCGGGCCTCGTCCTCTCGCTGTACGCGCTGCTCATCTGGCGCGGTCTGCGGATCCTCACCATGGCCAAGAACCTCTACGGCGCGCTCATCGCCGGCGGGATCGTGGCCATGCTCCTGTTCCAGGTCTTCATCAACGTCGGCATGAACGTGGGGATCATGCCCATCACCGGTATCCCGCTGCCGCTGCTCTCATACGGCGGCAGCTCGGTGATCGCAACCCTCTTGGCCATCGGCCTCCTGCAGTCGATCTACGCGCAAGGGCGCGTCGCGTCTGCCGCGAAGGGCCGGGGCCTCTCGTTCTAGGCAAAGGAATCACCTTCACATGAAGAAGCAACTGCTGGTCAGCGTCGATCGCGGGGAGACCCGCGTCGCGCTGCTGGAGGCGACGGGCAAGCCCGGCGCCGCCAAGAAGCCCGCCGCATCGTCGCGGGCCAAGAAGGACCCGGCCGCCGGCTACCGCGTCGCGGAGCTCTACTTCGAACGTCGTGGCGCCCGCTCCATCGTCGGCAACATCTACAAGGGCAAGATCGACAACGTCCTCGCCGGCCTCGAGGCGGCCTTCGTCGACATCGGTCTCGACAAGAACGGCTTTCTGCACGTCGACGAGATCGTCGTGCCCGGCGTCGACGTGGGCCGCCGCGGCCGCGGCGGCAAGGAGGGCGGCTCGAAGATCACCGAGCTCATCAAGCCCAGCCAGGAGATCGTCGTGCAGGTCGTCAAGGACCCGCTGAAGAGCAAGGGCGCGCGGCTGAGCATGGAGCTCACGATCGCCGGGCGCTACATGGTCTACGCGCCCACCGGCGAGGGCATCGGCGTCTCGCGCCGCCTCGACGACAAGGAGCGCGACCGCCTGCGCAAGGAGACCAAGGGCCTGGACCTGCGCGGCGGCGGGGCGATCATCCGCACCGCGGCCAGCGGCGCCACCCGCGCGGACTTCGAGCGCGAGCTGCAGTACCTGTTCAAGCTCCACGAGGTGCTCGAGAAGCGCGTCGAGGAGACCGCGGCCCCCGGGCTCGTCTTCCAGGAGGCCGACCTCTCGGTGCGCGTCGTGCGCGACATCTTCTCCGAGCACTTCGAGCGCGCGATCGTCGACGACCCCAAGCAGCACCACCGGCTCGTGTCGTTCTTCGAGCGCACGGCGCCCGAGCTCGTCGACCGCGTCGAGC
>JAXDFS010000280.1:0-3437 GCA_034665465.1 Solirubrobacteraceae bacterium | reverse complement strand
CTTATGGCGGCGTTCATGACCACCACCGTGGTCTGCCGGACCTAGAGCGTCAGGCCGCCTCCGGCACTGCTCGCACTGATGCGCCGGCAAGCACACGAGCGACGAGCACTCCGAACAGGAACCCGCCGACGTGCGCGAAGAACGCGGTTCCGCCGCCGTTGGCGTGGGCCGAGAAGAGCCCGAAGTTCCCCTCGACGAACTGGAGCAGGAACCAGATGCCGAGGAAGACGTAGGCGGGGATGCGCACGATGAAGACGAAGACGAGCGTGATGACGCGCGACTGGGGATAGAGCACGAAGTAGGCGCCGAGCACGGCGGCGATTGCGCCGCTGGCGCCGAGCGTCGGCACGCGCGCGTCGGCGGCCGTTCCGGCCAGCAGCGTCATTGCCGTCTGAGTCATCGTCGCGACGAAGCCGCCGGCGAGATAGAAGGCGAGGTAGCGCAGGTGCCCGAACGCGTCCTCGACGTTCTTGCCGAAGATCGCGAGGAACAGCATGTTGCCGAGGATGTGGTCCCAGCTGCCGTGCATGAAGATCGAGGTCAGCCAGCTCACGCCCCAGGGCTCGGGCCCGTGGCACGCGCCGTCGACGGTGCACGCGTAGAAGGACGCGTGGAAGACCGAGGAGCCCAGGTGCGGCAGCTCATAGAAGATCCACACCGCGAAGTTCGCCGCGATGAGTGCGACGTTGACGAACGGGAACCGCCGGGCGGGGATGCCGTCGGAGAGCGGGATCACCGGGACTCGACGACCCTGATCTCGTTGGTGACGCCGGTGACGCCGTGCAGGCTCGCGACCCGGTTGAAGGCCTCGTCGCTCTGGAACTGGAAGGCGACGTCGCCCTTGAGGGTGATCCAACCGTCCTTGACCGAGACCCGGATGGCGTCCCCCGGGATCTGGCGGCTGGTGGTCTCCATGCTCGCGACGCTACGGCTGGACCAGCTCGGCGGTAGAACCGTTCTGCGCGGGCGCATACGCGTCGCTTACGACCGCCGCCGGCCGGTGCGTCCACCAGTCGCGCAGGAGGATCTGGATCGCCGCGGCGATCGGGATGGCGAGCAGCGCGCCGAGGATGCCCAGCAGCGATGCGCCCACCAGGACGGCGAGGATCGTGACGATCGGGTTGACCTTGAGCGCGCGGCCGTAGACGACCGGCTGGATGAACGAGTTCTCGACGCGCTGGTAGACGATGATGAACGCGAGCCACACGATCGTCGCGGTGGGGAAATCGACCGTGGCGGTGGCGATGGCGACGAAGATCGCGCCGAGCGTCGCGCCGACGAGCGGGATGAGGTCGAAGAAGCCCACGAGCAGGCCGAGCGAGAGCGCGTAGGGGACGCCGAGCAGCGTCAGCACCAGCCACGTGGCGACCGTCGCGAGGCCGCTGATCGCGACGTTGCCCAGCATGTACTTGGCGACGGCCCGGTTGATGTCGATGACCAACGCCCGGTACCGCGCTTCGCGATCACCGGTCAGGCGCAGTGCCATGCCCATGTACTCGCGTCCGTGGAGCATCAACAGGAAGGCGAGCGCGAGGACCGTGAGCAGCTGGCTGACGACGCCGAACGCCTGCACGGTGACGCTCTGGAGCGGGCCCGCCGCCTGCTGAAGCCGACTGGGCAGCGCGCGCGTGTCGCGCTGAAGCTTGGCCGTGATCTGGTAGCGGTCGTCGTAGCGGCGGAACGTCGCGTTGCGGCGTAGATCGTGGAGGTCGCGCGGGGCGTCGCGCGACAGCTGCTGGACCTGGCGGACCGTGCTGGGCACCACGACGGCGCCGGTGACCACGACGCCGCCCGCCAGCACGGCGTAGAGCAGCAGGATGACGCCCGCCCGCGGCAGACGGACGCGGCGGTCGACCGCGTCGACGATCGGATTGAGTGTCAGCCCGACGAACAGCGCGATCGCGGCAAGCCGCAGCACGCTGCGAGTCCGCCACAAGAGATACAGCGCGACGGCGCACGCGGCGACGATGGCGACGAGCCGCACGACACCCCTGAGGGAGGGCGCGGCCAGGCGGACGGTCGGGTCGGGCTCCGGCATCGCCGCGACCGTACGTCGATTCAGCAGGTGGGCCAGACCGATCGGGTCGCGTCGCCATACGCGTCGCGCCTAGGCGACGATCGCGCACGGCCCCACGCTCTCCGTCATGACCACCGCCTTCGTCCTGAGTGGCGGCGCCAGCCTCGGGGCGACGCAGGCGGGGATGCTGCAGGCCCTCTACGAGCGCGACATCCGCCCGGACCTCTTCGTCGGAACGTCGGCCGGCGCGCTCAATGCGGTGTTCGCGGCGGGTCGCCCGAGCACCGTGGACACCGCGATCGAGCTTCAGCAGATCTGGCTTGGCCTGACCCGATCACAGGTCTTTCCCGCCAGCCCGTTGACTGCGGCGCTCGGCGCCCTTGGCGTCCGGGACCATTCGTTCCCGCCCTCCGGATTGCGGCGGGTGATCCAGCACCACTGCGACTTCGCGCGCCTGGAGGATGCTGCGGTTCCGGTGCACGTCGTGGCCGCAGACGTGCTGACCGGCGAGGAGGTGCTGCTCTCACACGGTCCGGTCGTGGACGCGCTGCTCGCCAGCGCGGCGATCCCCGGCGTGTTCCCGCCGGTCGTCTGGGATGGCCGGCTCCTCATGGACGGCGGCATCGTCAACAACGCGCCGATCACACACGCGGTCGAGCTCGGCGCCGACCGCGTCTTCGTCCTCTCCGCCATGGGATCGCCGCGGCTCGAAGAAGCGCCGCGCGGCGCCGTGGCTGCCGGCATGACGGCGATCACGAGGGCGATCACGCGGCGCCTGGAGGAGGACATCGCCCGCTACGGCGGGATCATCGATCTGACCGTGCTGCCCGCGCCGACCCTGCCAGGCCTGCTGCCCACGGACTTCGGGCACGCCGACGAGCTCATCGAGCAGGGCCTGCACCGCGCTCGCGCCGAGCTGCGGCGCCACCACGCGCCGGCGCGGTCCCTGCGCAGCGTCGCGTGAGACGCTGCGGTTATGGCGGCGACGCACATGTCGTCTAGCAGCGCGCGAGCAGCGACGCGATGCTCGGGCCATGAACGAGAACGCCATCGTCACCACCTTCAGCGAAGACAGCAGGGCGTACGAGGCCCTGGCCCGCCTCAAGGAGCTCGCTGCCGAAGACCAGATCGACCTGCACGACGTGCTCGAGCACAGCTCGCGCTCGATCGGCAACGGCGAGACGGCCGTGCTCGCCGACCTCGACGAGAGCGGCCCGGCGCCCGTGGACGGCGCGATGGCCGAGGGCGACGACCGCGTGAAACGCTTCGCCCGCAAGGACGTCGAGGCTGAGATCGCCGGAGCCCAGGAGGCCGCGCACAAGGCGCGCGTCACGGCCCGCAAGGAGCTGCGCCACCAGCGTCGCGAGGCGACCGTCGAGAAGGTCCAGGCGAAGCTCCGCGAGCTGCGCGAGCGGCTCCG
>JAXDFS010000279.1:0-2766 GCA_034665465.1 Solirubrobacteraceae bacterium | reverse complement strand
CACGACGACGGGGCGCTGGGCGGCGAAGGCGCTGCGCAGGGCGATCCGCAGGGCGTGGATGTCGTGGCCGTCGACGACGCCGGTGTAGGCCCAGCCGAGCTCCTCCCACAGCAGTCCGGGGGCCCAGAAGGCCTTGATCGACTCCTTCAGCTGCGGGCCGAAGCGCTCGAAGTGCGGGCCGACGCCCGGCAGCTCGCTGAGCCGCTCCTCGACGCTCTCGCGCGTGTGCCAGAGCTTCGGGTTCAGCCGGACGCGGGTGAAGTAGCGCGACAGGGCGCCGACGTTCGGCGCGATCGACATGCCGTTGTCGTTGAGGACGACGACGATCGGCGTGCCCGCGCCGCCGGCCTGGTGCAGCGCCTCGAAGGCGACCCCGCCGGTCATCGAGCCGTCGCCGATGACCGCGACGACCTTGCCGCTGTCCGGCGCGCCCATGCGCTTCATGCCCTCCTTCAGGCCGACGGCGTAGCCGATCGACGTCGAGGCGTGGCCGGCGCCCATGATGTCGTGGTCCGACTCGGGGATCGAGCAGAAGGGCGCGAGGCCGCCGTACTGACGGATCGTCGCGAGCTCGTCGCGGCGGCCGGTGAGGATCTTGTGCGGAAAGGCCTGGTGGCCGACGTCCCAGAGGATCTTGTCGCGCGGCGAGTCCAGCAGCGAGTGCAGCGCGACGGCAAGCTCGCAGGTGCCGAGGTTGGCGCCGAAGTGCCCGCCGATCTCGCCGACCGTCGAGATGATGTGCTCGCGGACCTCGCCGGCGACCTGGACGAGCTGCTGCTCGGACAGCGGGTGCAGGTCCTGGGGGCGGTCGATGCGCTGGAGAAGGCTCATGTTCGGGGTGCTCAAGAGGTGCGGGTGGCGATGAAGTCGGTGATCTGCTCGAGCTCTGCTGCTCCGTCGGGCGCCGCCTGGGCGAGCGAGGCACGGGCCTGGCGATGCGAGCGCTCGGCGAGCTCGCGCGCCCCTTCCAAACCGAACTCGGTCACATAGGTGCGTTTTCCGTGACGCTCGTCACTGCCCTGCGGCTTACCCAGAGCATCGTCGGTACCCGTCACGTCGATGATGTCGTCGACGATCTGAAAGAGCACGCCGAGCTCAGCGGCGAAGTCGCAATAGGCGGTTGTCGCTGGGCGGCGCATGCCTGTTACGAGCAATACGCATTCTACCGACGCGCCGATCAGCCGCCCGGTCTTGAGCTCGTGCAGGCGCCGCAGCGAGTGGCCGGACCCGGGCTCGTCGGGCTGGATGCCGGCGACGTCGAGGTACTGGCCGCCGACCATCCCGCTCACGCCGGTGGCGGCCGCCAGCTCGCAGACGGCGGCGAGGATGTCGGCGGGCTCACCGCGCTGGTGGGAGAGCAGATGGCGGAAGGCCTCGGCGTAGAGCCCGTCCCCCGCGAGGATCGCGACGTCCTCGCCGAACGCGACGTGATTTGTGGGGCGGCCGCGGCGCATCGCGTCGTCGTCCATCGCGGGCAGGTCGTCGTGGACCAGCGAGTAGGTGTGGATGAGCTCGATCGCGGCGGCCAGCGGCAGCACGTCGCGCTCGTCGCGGCCGATCGCGCGGGCGGTGGCGAGGGCCAGCACCGGGCGGATGCGCTTGCCGCCGGCCAGCAGGCTGTAGCGCATGGCCTCGACGAGCCCGTCGGTCAGCGGGTCCTGGGAGAAGGTCAGCTCGCGGAGGTCGTCCTCGATGAGCAGCCGCAGCTCGTCGGGATATGGCACTACGACTGCGCGCCGTCGCTCGTCAACAGGTCACTGGCAGAAGTCATGGGCGCCGCTCGCTACAGCAGCGAGTCCTGACCGGGCAGCGGGTCGCGGCCGGCATCGCGGGCGCGGCGCTCGAGCTCGGCCGAGGCCTGTGACGCCAGCGCCGCGCAGTCCTCGACGACCGTCGCGGCGGCGTCGGCGCGGAGGTCGCCGGAGCGCAGCTGCTCGGCGGCGCGCTCCAGGCGGGTGACGAGGTCGTCCAGCGTGGTGTCGTCGTCGGTCATGCGTGCTCCGGATTCTGGCCCATCTCGCGGTGGACGGCCGACAGGATGCCGTTCACGAAGCCCGGGGCGTCGGAGCCGGAGTAGGTCTTGGCGAGCTCGACGGCCTCGTCGATGGCGCCCTCGGGCGGGATCGGCGTGTCGGCGGGAGCGGCGTCGGGATGGCACATCTCCAGCAGCGCGACGCGCATGATGGCGCGCTCCAGCGGCGCGATGCGGTCGATCGTCCAGCCCCTGGCGTGGCGTGCGACGAGGGCGTCGAGCTCCTCGCCGCGGTCGTCGGCGGCGTAGGCGAGCGCGCGCGTGAACATCGATGCGTTGGGCTCGAATATGTCCTCGAGCTCACGGCCGGTGACGTCGGCCTGGTAGAGCGCGAAGACCGCGTCGCGGCGCTGATCGGAGCGGCGTGACACGAGACGGCCGGGCGCCGTTACGCGCGCGACATGTAGTCGCCCGAGGCCGTCTGGACCTTCACCCGGTCGCCCACGTTGACGAACAGGGGGACGCGGATGGTGGCGCCGGTCTCGAGCGTCGCCGGCTTGTCGCCGCCGCCGGAGGCGGTGTCGCCGCGCAGGCCGGGCTCGGTCTCGGTGACCTCGAGCTCGACGGAGGTCGGCAGCTGCAGGTCGCCGGGCACGTCGTCGATGAAGAGGACGTCGACGGTGTCGTTGGGCTTCGTCCAGCGCAGGGCGTCGGCGACGCCGCCGACCGGCACCGCGAGCTGCTCGTAGCTCTCGGCGTCCATGAAGTGCGCGTCGGTCCCGTCGGAGTACAGA
>JAXDFS010000278.1:0-27563 GCA_034665465.1 Solirubrobacteraceae bacterium | reverse complement strand
AATGCAGCATCGCGCGGGCCCGCCGCCAGCCCGCCGGGGCCACGCGCGCGCCCGCCAGCGCCGCCCACTGGACCTGCTCGCCGTAGTCGAGGTGCTCGACGGCGATGCGCCACAGCTCGCGCTCGAAGACCTCGATCCGGCGGTCCTCGTCGGACGTGACCGGCAGCACGCGGCGCTCGACGCGCACGCGCCGGCCGCGGCCGCGGCGCACGGGGCCGACGACGATCGCGCCGCCGCGGTAGACGTCGCGGTCCAGCAGCGAGTGCAGCGTCACGACGGGGTCGTCGTTCTTCGTGTCCGGCGCGACGAAGTCGACGACGATCCCGGCCTCCTTGCCGGGGTGGCGCCGGGTCACGCGCCCGACTCGCTGCTGGTAGATGCGCTTGGAGGCCGTCGGCGCGAGGTGCATGCAGACCGTGGCGCGCGGGGAGTTCCAGCCCTCCGCCAGCAGCTGGGCGTTGACGAGGACGTCGATGTCGCCGCGCTCGTAGGCGGCGAGCGCCTCGGCGAGGTCGCGCTTGCGCGTCTCCCCGGAGACCGCCATGGCCTTCAGCCCCTGCCCGCGCATCGCCTCTGCGACGTTGTAGGCGTGGCGCACCCCGGCCGCGTAGACGACGCCCGGCACCCCGTTGAAGCGCGTCTTGTAGAGGTCGGCGATCGCGAAGTTGAACGGGCCCTGGTCGAGCAGCTCGGCGAGCATCTCCTGGTCGAACTCGGTGTCGACCTCGCCGCGGCGCAGGGGCACCTTGGCGATGTTGCGCACCCCCGGCCCGGGCGGGATCCGGATCCCGCGCAGCGGCGAGATGACGCCCCGGCGCGCGGCCTGGGCGAGGTCGAAGCGCGACGTCTGCGTCGGGAAGAGGTCGGTGACGTGGCGTGCGATCAGCGCGCCGGTCGCGGTCATGCCGATGAAGATCGGGCCGGTCCACTCGCGGATCGCGGCGCTCGTCTTCTCACCCAGCGCGGTGTGCGCCTCGTCGCAGATGACGATCGAGTAGGCCTCGGAGATGTTGCCGGCGTTGCGCACGAACCACTGATAGGTCTCGACGGTGACCGGTCCGTTGGCGTTGTCCTTGCCTCGCAGCAGCGCGGGGGTGACGCGCTTGAGATAACCGCGTTGTTTCAGTTCACCGTGAAACTGGTCGACGAGGTTGCGGCGGTGGGTGAGGATCAGGATCCCGCCCGTCCGCGACGCGTCGACGAAGCCCATCGCGGCGACGGTCTTGCCGGCGCCGGTCGCATGCTCGAACCAGAAGCGCTTGTGCGCATTGGGGTCGTCCGGCGCCTCCTCGAGCTGATCCTCGTCGAGCGGCGAGGTCTCGGCGTCGTCCTCGTCGTCGTCCTCGTCCTCGGTGTCGTCCTCGTCGTCGTCGCCGATGTCGATCTCGATGTCCAGCGGCTCGAGGTCCTCGGGATCGTCGCTGTCGTCGTCCTCGTCGTCGTCCTCGTCGGCAACAGCCTCGGGCTCGGGCTCGTCGTAGTCCTGGTCGTCGTCGTCGTCGACGGCGAGGACCGGGATCCCCGATGCGACGGGGCCGCCGCCACCGTTGCGCTGCGCGTCGGCGAGCAGCGCGGTGAGCGTGCCAGACAGCGCGTCGACCTGGTGGGGGTTCAGCGAGGTGCCGTCGGCGAGCTTGGGCTCGTCGTCGGAGAGCACGCGCTCGAGGCCGAGCATGAGCGAGTAGCGCCGGCGCCATTCCGGTGACGGGACCTTCGCCTTGGCGTCGATCTCCTTCAGGGCGGCCTCGAGTGCACGGCGGCGCGCCGTGCCGGGAGCGAGTGCGGCCGCGACGGTCTCACCCGCGTGCACGAACGCTTCGCGCGTGAACTTCTCAGCGCGAGCGATGTCCTCGGGTGTGGGAACGGACATGGCCATGGCGGCCACTGGCGTGGGATCAGCCAAGATCGGCTTCCTGCTCGAACGTGAGGCGGATCGCGTGCTCACTGCCGCCGCGATCCAGACAACGGGCAGATGCCCGGTGGGCGGGGTGAGGCGTCTCCGTCGGAGACCGGCCCTTACCCGCGCTTAACAGAGGATAGCGAATGCTGCAGATGCGTCATATGCAGGGGGTGTTCTGCAACGCTGTCGTCATGCGTAAGGCCGTCTTCATCATCTGCGCCCTGGCGGTCACCGCGGCCGTGGTCGTGGGCGCGATCCAGGCCGGCAACAGCGATCGCGCCCCAAAGGACAGCGGACAGGCGCTCTCGCTCGCCGACGTCTCCAAGCCGCTCGCAGGCGCGCCGGCCGACCTCGCTGCGCTGCACAGGCAGGTCAACGTGCTGCAGGGCGGCGGCGCGCAGGCGTTCGATGCCCGGCTGCGCGCGCTGCGCGGACACCCGGTCGTCGTGAACATGTGGGCCTCGTGGTGTGAGCCCTGCCGCTTCGAGCTGCCGTTCCTGCAGCGCGAGGCCGTCAGCCGCGGCGCCAAGGTGGCGTTTCTCGGCATCAACGTCAACGACGCGCACGCCGCCGCCCGCGAGCGCGCCGCGCAGTTCCCCATGCCCTACCCCTCCTTCGAGGATCCGCGCAGCGCGATCTTCGGCCGCTACCACGCCCGCGGCCTGCCGACGACCGCGTTCTACGACGCGCGAGGCAAGCTCGTCATCGTCCACCAGGGCGTCTTCCCGACGCAGGCCAAGCTGGCCGAGGCGATCGACCGCTACGCGCGCAGCTGAGCGCACCGCAAGGCGATCCACGCCGCCCGGTGCATACGATGGCGCCATGGCACGCATCGGACTTCTGACAGGCGGCGGCGACTGCCCCGGGCTGAACCCCGTCATCCGCGGAATCGTCCGCAAGGGGATCGACACCTACGGCCACGAGCTGTACGGCTTCCGCCGCGGCTGGAAGGGCGTGCTCGAGAACGACGCCATCGCGCTCACGCGCGAGAACACGAGCGGCATCCTGCACCGCGGCGGCACGATCCTCGGCACCTCGCGCACGAACGTCTACAAGGTCGAAGATGGCGAGGCGAAGGTGCTCGCGGCGCTGAAGGAGCGCGGCATCGACGTGCTGATCCCGATCGGCGGCGACGACACGCTCGGCGTCGCGCGCAAGCTCAACGAGGCCGGCTTCCCGACCGTCGGCGTCCCCAAGACGATCGACAACGACCTCAACGCGACCGACTTCACGTTCGGCTTCCAGACCGCGGTGCAGATCGCGACCGAGGCGATCGACCGGCTGCACTCGACGGCGGAGTCGCACGACCGCGTCATCGTCTGCGAGGTCATGGGCCGCGACGCGGGCTGGATCGCCTGCTACGCCGGCCTGGCCGGCGGCGCGGACGTCATCCTCGTCCCCGAGCGCCCGTTCGACGTCGACGACGTCTGCAACCACCTGCGCCATCGCCACGAGACGACCGGCAAGAACTTCTCGATCGTGGTCGTCGCCGAGGGCGCGACGCGCTCGGATGGCGGCGCAGCGGCGACGGCGGCCGAGGGCGTCGACTCCTTCGGCCACGCGCGGCTCGGCGGGATCGCGTTCGAGCTCGAGAAGGAGATCGAGGAGCGCACCGGCTTCGAGAGCCGCGCGACCGTCCTCGGCCACATCCAGCGCGGCGGCGCGCCGGTCGCCTTCGACCGGGTCCTGGGCAGCCGCTTCGGCGTCGCGGCGATCGACGCCGCGTCCAGCGGGCAGTTCGGGATGATGACCGCGCTGAAGGGCACCTCGATCGAGATGGTCCCGCTCGAGGAAGCGCTGAAGGAGCCCAAGCTGCTCGATCCCGAGCTGCTCGCGACGGCCGAGGTCTTCTTCGGGTAGCGCACCGGTGCGGGCGCTCGTCCAGCGCGTCACCCGCGCGGCCGTACGCGTCGACGGCGAGCTCGTGTCGCAGATCGGGCCCGGCCTGCTCGTGCTGCTCGGCGTGACCCACGACGACGACGAGGCAGCGGCGGTGAAGCTCGCCGCCAAGGTGCGCGCGCTGCGGGTGTTCGCCGACGCGGATGGGCGCATGAACGAGCCGCTCGGCGAGCGCGAGGTGCTGTGCGTCAGCCAGTTCACGCTCTACGGGGACGCGCGCCGGGGCAACCGCCCCTCGTATGTCGCCGCCGCCCCCGCCGAGTTGGCCGAGCCGCTGTACGAGCGCTTCCGCACGGAGCTCGGGGCCGCGGGCGGCATCTTCGGCGCCCACATGGCCGTCGAGCTCGTCAACGACGGCCCCGTGACGCTGCTGCTCGAAACCTGAATCAAGGTCGGCGATACATCGGCCGATGTACGAGTACATGGCCACAGCGCACACCAGCCCGGCCTCCGGGTTCACGGCCGCGCTCAGCTCCGCGGAGCTCTTTCGCCAGCTGCTGGAGTCGGCCCCTGACGCGATCGTCGGGATCGGCCGCGACGGGCGCATCGTCCTCGTCAACGCGCAGACCGAGAAGCTCTTCGGGTACGCCCGCGCCGAGCTGATCGGCGAGCTCGTCGAGAAGCTCGTCCCCGCCCGCTACCACGGCGGCCACGCCGGGCACCGCGGCGACTACTTCCACGACCCGCGCACGCGGCCGATGGGCGCCACGCTGGACCTCTACGGGCTGCGCAGAGACGGCAGCGAGTTCCCGGCGGAGATCAGCCTCTCCAGCATCGAGACCGAGGACGGGCTGCTCGCCACCGCCGCCATCCGCGACATCAGCGACCGCAAGAACGCCGAGGCGAAGTTCCAGCAGCTTCTGGAGTCCGCCCCCGACGCGATCGTCGGGATCGGCCGCGACGGGCGCATCGTCCTGGTCAACGCGCAGACCGAGAAGCTCTTCGGGTACGCCCGCGCGCAACTGGTCGGCGAGCTCGTCGAGAAGCTCGTCCCCTCGCGCTACCACGGAGCGCACGGCGGGCACCGCACCGGCTACTTCCACGACCCGCGCACGCGGCCGATGGGCGCCAAGCTCGACCTCTACGCGCTGCGCAGCGACGGCAGCGAGTTCCCGGCGGAGATCAGCCTCTCCAGCATCGAGACCGAGGACGGGCTGCTCGCCACCGCCGCCATCCGCGACATCACCGATCGCAGGAACGCCGAACGCGACCTCGCCAGCCACGCCGCCGAGCTGCAGCGCTCCAACGTCGAGCTTTCGCAGTACGCCTACGTCGCGTCGCACGACCTGCAGGAGCCGCTGCGGATGGTCGTCACCTACACCGACAAGCTGGCCGAGCACCTCGACGGCCAGCTCGACGACCTCACCCGCGAGTGGGCCGACTACATCGTGGAGGGCGCCACCCGGATGCAGTCGCTCATCGAGGGGCTGCTCGAGTTCTCGCGCGTGCGCCTCGAGGAGGCGCAGTTCACCGCGGTGGACTGCGAGGTCGTCCTGCGCCGGGCCCTGGCCAACCTGCAGGCCGCGATCCAGGAGAGCGCGGCGACGATCACGCACGATCCGCTGCCGACGATCTCCGCCGATCCCATGCAGCTGCTGCAGCTCTTCCAGAACCTCGTCGCGAACGCGCTGAAGTTCCGCGGCACGGCGCCGCCGGTGGTCCACATCGGCTGCTCGCGCGAGGGCGCTGAGTGGCACCTCAGCGTGAGCGACAACGGCATCGGGATCGATGCGAGCGACGCCGAGCGGATCTTCCTGCTCTTCCAGCGCCTGCACTCCAAGGACGACTACTCGGGCGCCGGCATCGGCCTGGCGCTGTGCAAGAAGATCGCCGCCGCGCACAACGGCCGCATCTGGGTGCGCTCGCAGCGCGGCGCGGGCGCGACGTTCCACTGCGTGTTGCCCGCGGCGGCTGCGGCGGCGCCGTGAGCCCCGTCCTCGCCCCCGAGCGCACGATCCTCGTCGTCGAGGACAACGCCGCCGACGCCGCGCTGATCGCGGACGCGCTCGAGGACTCGCCGTCGGCGCCGCGGCTGCTGATCGCGCGCAACGGCCACGACGCGCTCGCGCGACTGCGCGATGCCTCCGCAGGGTCGCGGCCGCACCTGCTGCTGCTCGATCTCAACCTCCCGGGCTTCAGCGGCCTGCAGGTGCTCGCCGAGCTCAAGGCCGACACCGAGCTGCGCCGCATCCCCGTGCTGGTCCTGACCACCTCCAAGTCCCAGGACGAGATCGACCGCTGCTACGAGCTCGGCGCGGCAGCCGTCCTCAACAAGCCGCTGCGCCTGCGCGACCATCGCGAGATGGTCCGGGCCGTCGAGCTCTTCTGGCTCGGTCACGTCCGCTTCGCCGAGGGGGGCTAGAGGCAGGTGCCCGCCGCCGCCGTCCGGATCCTGCTCGTCGAGGACAACGCGGGCGACGCGCTGCTGACCTCCGACATGCTCGCGTTCTCGAGCGCGCCGCACTACGAGGTGACCCGCGTGGCGTGCCTCGCGGATGCACGCGCGCTGCTGGCCGTCGAGCGCTTCGAGGCCATCCTGCTCGACCTCGGGCTCCCTGACGCCACCGGGCTGGACGGCGTGCGCGCGGTGCGAGCCGCCGCGCCCGACGCGGCGATCGTCGTCCTGAGCGGCCTCGGCAGCGAGGCCGTGGCGGTCGAGGCGCTCGCAGCCGGCGCGCAGGACTACCTCGTCAAGGGCCGGGCGGACGAGGACGCGCTGCAGCGCTCGATCCGCTTCGCGATCACGCGGCGGGAGGCCGACGTCGCGCAGCGGCGGCTGGCGGCGATCGTCGAGTCCTCGGCCGACGCGATCCTCACGAAGGATCTCGATACGCGCATCACGAGCTGGAACCGCGGCGCCGAGCAGCTGTACGGCTATTCCCGCGAGGAGGCGGTCGGGCAGCGGCTGTCGATGCTCATCCCGCCCGAGCTCGCCGGCGAGGAGGCGAGCATCGTCGCGCGGGTGCGCGACGGCGATCGCATCCAGAGCCACCAGACGACGCGCGTGCGCCGCGACGGCCAGAGGGTGAGCGTCTCGCTGACGGTGTCGGGGATCCCGGACGCCCAGGGCGACGTCACCGCGCTCTCGGTCATCGCGCGCGACGTCACCGACAGCACGCGTGCGGCTGCGTCGCTGCGCGCCGCCCAGGAGCGCTTCCGCGTGGCCTTCGAGGAGGCGCCGATCGGGATGGCGCTCTTCGGCCTGGACCGCCGCTTCATCAAGGTCAACGCGGCCCTCTGCGAGATGATGGGCTACGAGTCTCGCGAGCTCGAGGGCCGGCCGACCTCGACGATCGTGCACCCCGACGACCCCGAGCGCGAGGGCGCCGCCGTGCGCGCCCTGCTGGGCGGCAACACCTCGCGCTACAGCGCCGATCGCCACTTCGTCCGTGCCGGCGGGCAGTCGCTGTGGGTGGCCCTGAACGTCGCCTGCGTGCGCAACGAGGACGGCGAGCCCCAGCACTTCCTCGCGCAGGCCCAGGACATCACCGACAGGCGCCGCTACGAGGCCCAGCTGCAGCACATGGCCGACCACGACCCGCTCACCGGCCTGCTCAACCG
Source organism: Solirubrobacteraceae bacterium (assembly GCA_034665465.1). Classification (GTDB taxonomy): domain Bacteria; phylum Actinomycetota; class Thermoleophilia; order Solirubrobacterales; family Solirubrobacteraceae; genus CADCVQ01. The sequence goes on along the minus strand of JAXDFS010000278.1, from coordinate 20,203 downwards.
CCGCGCGTTCGAGCGCGAGCTGCGCGGGCACATCATGCGCGGCGAGCGCTACGGCCCGGCGGGCGCGGCGCTCATGATCGACGTCGACCACTTCAAGTACTACAACGACACGCTCGGCCACCAGGCCGGCGACAGGCTCATCATGCGCGTCGCGGCGGTGCTCGCGGGGCGCCTGCGCAAGTCCGACGTCCTCGCGCGCCTCGGCGGCGACGAGTTCGCCGTGATCCTGCCCGGCGGCGACGAGGCGGCCGTGCGCCAGGTCGTGACCGAGCTGCTGGAGTGCGTGCGCGGCGAGGGCCTGCTCGCCCCCGACGGCAGCCACCACGGCCTGACCGCGAGCATCGGCGTCGCCTTCTTCGACGACCAGCCCGGCCTCGATCCCGAGGAGGTCATGGTCAACGCCGACCTGGCGATGTACGACGCCAAGGAGAGCGGGCGCGACCGCGCCGCATTCCACCGCTCCGCCGAGCCTCCGCGGACCCGCACCCGGACCTCGAGCACGATCGATCGCTGAGTCCTGACGGGACGACGAAAGGCCGCCCACCGTGCCGCCGGCAGGGTGATCGCGCCCGGTCCATAGACTCCGGCCGCATGCCCGTCGAACCCCGCTTCGTCCCCCGCTTCGTCGCCGAACCGCCGCAGGAGCCGCTGCCCTACGGGCGCTGGGCCGACACGCTCAGCCGCCATTTCCTCGGCGCCTGCGACGCCATCGATCCCGGTGACGACGATCTCGGCGGCCCCGGCGAGGTGACCTTCTATCCCGACCGCACCTGGCACGGGCGCACGTTCGTGCCGGCCACGGCGATGACCTCGACGGGCCTGGAGCTCTTCGGCTACATCTCCTTTCGCCCCGGTGGCGAGGACCGCGAGCCGACGGAGTTCTCGGCCGTCGCCGACTTCACCGAGGACACCGCCGAGGCCAACCCCGACTGGAAGCTCGACCTCTGCGACGAGGTCGTCGGGATCTGGCGCGGCGAGGACGCCAACAGCGCCGACATGACGCTCGTCTGGGGGCGCCCGCTGACGCGCGGCGGCGCGATCGTCACCGCCGAGCTGGCCGATCTCGCCGTCGACCAGTGCGTGCTCATCGAGGACCGCTTCACCCTCCTGGCGCCCGACGGCTATCGCGGCGACACGCTGGAGTGCAAGCTGTTCGACAAGGGTGGCAAGGAGCTCGCCCGCGAGTCGCTGTATGGCGAGGACGACGAGGACTACGACGAGGACGACGCGAGCTAGCGCCGTGGAGCTCGAGGAGGCCATCCGCTCGCGCCGCACGCACAAGGCCTACGCGGCGACGCCGGTGGATCGCGAGACGCTCGACGAGCTGTTCGAGCTCGCGCGCTGGGCCCCCAATCACCACCTGACGAACCCGTGGCGCTTCCGCGTCGTCGGCCCGCAGGCGCTGGAGCGGCTGAAGGCCGTGGCCGCGGACCCGATCGCCGCCGCGAAGCTCGACCGCGCGCCGACGCTCGTGGTCGTCTCGGCGACGCAGAGCGGCGACCCCGTGAGCGACGAGGAGGACGTCCTCGCGGCCGCCGGCGCGGCCTACGCCCTCTTGCTGGCCGCACACGGCCGCGGGCTGGCGGGCTACTGGCGCACGCCCGAGATCCTGCGCACGCCGGCAGGCGCCGCCGCGGTCAGGGTCCCGGAGGGCGAGCGCGTCCTCGGCCTGCTGCACCTCGGCCACCCCCGCCAGGAGCCGCGCGTCCCCGAGCGCGCCCCGGTCGAGGAGATCGCGACGTACCTGGAATGACCGTGACTGACGTTTTTTGCGCGGTATCCGCTCAAAATCCGTCAGCGGCCTGCGCCCAGGCCACGATTATGATCGGCGCTCCGCGCCCCGATAGCTCAGCTGGATAGAGCGACTCCCTCCTAAGGAGTAGGCCGCTGGTTCGAATCCAGCTCGGGGCATCCATGCTCGGCCGCCGCGACGGCGCGGCCTCAGGCTGCCGATCGTGGCGCGCCGGACGCTGTGAAGCGTTCCCGCGCGCGCTTACACTCCGCCGGCATGCCGCACCGCACGTACAGCGACCAGGACTGCTCGGTCGCGCGGGCGGCGTAGGCATCGGTGCCCTCCCAGGATCGCAAGCGCCGGCTCGTGACGGCGCTCCAGGTGCGCGTGCTCAACCCGCCGATGCGCGCGCTCGCCAAGCACGGGCTGATCCCTGGCGTCGCGCTGCTGGAGACGACCGGCCGGCGCAGCGGCCAGAGGCGCTGCACGCCCGTCACCAACGGCCTGCAGCGCGGCACCGACACCTTCTGGCTCGTCGCCGAGCACGGCCGCAAGGCGGCCTACGTGCGCAACATCGAGGCCGACCCGCGCGTGCGGGTCCGCATCCGCCGGCGCTGGCGCAACGGGACCGGCCACGTCCTGCCCGACGACGACACCGCCGCCCGCCAGCGGACGCTTCCGCGCCTGCACTCCGCGACCGTCCGGGCGATGGGGACCGAGCTCGTCACCGTCCGCATCGACCTCGACCCCTGAGCCGCCGCACCGCGGCTCACCCGCGGTCGGGGCGCTCGGGGTAGACGTCGTCGATCGTCACGAGCGCGACGTACGGAGCGCCGGCCGCAGCGGCGATGCGCTCCGCGCCGCCCATCAGCCGGTCGAGCACGGTGACGACGCCGCAGATCTCGTGTCCGGCCTCCTGCAGCGCCTCGATCGCCTGGATCGTCGAGCCGCCGGTGCTGACGACGTCCTCGACCACGATGCAGCGGTCCTCGGACGCGAGCAGCGGACCCTCGATCCGGCGCGCGAGCCCGTGGGACTTGGTCTCCTTGCGGATGAAGAACGCCTTGACGTCGGCCCCCGCGGCAAGCGCAGAGCAGGCGACGGGGTCGGCGCCCATCGTCAGCCCGCCGACGGCCGTCGCGTCCCACTCGCGCACGAGCCCGGCGAGCAGCTCGCCGAGCGCCATGAAGCCCTCGCGGCGCAGGATCGCCCGCTTGGCGTCGATGTAGTACTGCGCGGTCCGCCCGCTGGTGAGCGTCACCTCGCCGAGGACGAGCGCGTGCTCGCGCAGCTCCTCGGTCAAACGTCTACGCGCGCTCATCGGCGTCGTACCTTAGAGCCGTGCTCGAACGTCCGCTCACCATCCTCGCAATCGTGCTCAGCCTGATCGTCGCGGTGGGCTTCGGGCTCTTCGCCATCGACGACATGGCGCGCGCCTCCAACAACTCGCGCGACCGCATCGCCGGCAACGCGCGGCCCGACCCGACCCCGGTCGCCGAGCGCCAGCGCGAGCAGCGCAACAGCCGGGGCCGCGAGCTCATCGACGACGCCAACGACATCCTGCTGCGGCCGTTCGCGGGCCTCGTCGCGCACGACAACAGCCGTTGGGCGCAGCGCGGGATCCCGGCGCTGCTGGGCCTGCTGGTCTACGGCTTCATGCTCGGATACGTCGCGCGCTACGCGCACGGCCACGGCTGACCCCCGCCGCCGCTTCAGCGGTAGACGTCGACCGGCGTCCCGATCTTGATCCAGTTGTAGAGCGAGATCGCGTCGGCCATCGGGACGCGCAGGCAGCCGTGGCTGGCCGCGAAGACCGGCACCGACGGGTAGCCGTGCGTCGCGTAGCCGCCGACGAAGTAGGCCGAGAAGAACATGCCCTTCGCGTTGGTGCCGGGCGACTTGGAGTAGACGTGAAACGAGCCGATGACCGTCGGCGTGCTCGGCTTGCCCGACGACACCGGGTAGATGCGCTCGATGCGCCCGTTGGAGATCAGTGCGATGACCTGGCGCGAGAGGTCGGCCTCGATGTGGCGCCCGTGCGCGGCGCGGCGAATCCTGAACTTCCCGGCGCCGCGCGCGATCGCGCGCATCACGCTCGACGAGGCCTGGGTCGTGCGCGGCATGCTCGTCACCTTGCGGAAGGCGAGCACGGCCCGCTGCGTGCGGGCGTCGAAGGCGCCGGGCGAGCCGACGACGAAGCCCAGCCGGGCGAGGCGGCGCTGCAGCGCGCGCACCGCGGACTTCGGGCTGGCGGGACCGACCCGCCGCGGCAGGACGTCGACCGAGTGGCCCACCGCCGACAGCGCGCCCAGCGCGGCGGTGGCGTCGTGGACGGCGCGCACGACGAGCCTGCCCGAGCGCACCGGGCGATAGGTGAGCGCGAAGACGCCGGTGCCGGCCGCGCCGGGGCTGATCGCGACGCGCCGGGCGAGCAGCTTGTGGCCGTTGCTCGTGATGCGCACCGTGACCTGCTCGCCGGGGACGAACGCCGCGAGCGACCCGAGGATCCGCACGGGCGCTCGCGCGAGGACCGTCGCGCGGGTCCCGCCGATGCCCTTGAGCGCCAGGGTCATCTGGGTCTGAACCGGCGCGGGGGCCGGCGGCACCGCAGGCGGCACCGGGGCCGGGGCCTGGGCGAGGGCCGAGGCGGGCGCGAGCGCCACCGCCAGAAGGGCCAAGAGGACGGTGGTCTGTCGCATCGGCGGCACTATGCCATGCGCGTCAAGCCGGCGGCGCGGGTGCGATCCTCGCCGAGGACGCGCGCGAGCACGGAGGCGATCAGCAGCGCCCCGGCGACCGAGCCGACCATCGTCACCGGGATCTGCCAGGACCACTTCAACGTCGCGCCGAGCGCGATCGAGTTGTTGAGCGCATGCAGCGCGATGCAGGGGTACAGCGAGCCGCTGAAGTGGTACAGCAGGCACAGTCCGAAGCCGAAGAAGCCGAGCGGCACGAGAAAGCCCGCCGGCGCCGAGCCGAGGTGGATGAGCCCGAAGATCACCCCGGTCGAGATCGCCGCCGGCCAGGCGCCGCGCCAGTTGCGCAGCGAGCCGAAGAAGTAGCCGCGAAAGAAGATCTCCTCGCCCAGCGGCGCGATCACGGTGATGAGCACGACCACCGCCAGGAGGTTCAGCGTCGATCTGTCGGCGCCGAGGCGGTCGGGCAGCTCCTGCGTCTCGTGCAGCCCGAGCGCGGTCACCCACAGCGCGCTGAACGCGTAGAAGGCCGCCCAGACCGCGGCGAGCAGCCAGACGGCGCGGCGCAGCTGCAGCGGGCGGCGCAGCCCGAAGTCCGCCGCCGACGGGCGCTTGGCGAGAAAGGCGAACCCGACGGCGGCGCTGATCAGCGCGACGTTCTGAAACAGCGTCAGCGCGATGTTGACGCCCGGCGGGGGATCCTTCAGATCGCTCGTGTTGCCGGTGGCGACCGCGACGATCGTGCTGCCGACGACCGTCACGACGAGGCCTGCGAAGAGCGCCGCCAGCGACGTCCAGGGGGCCCACGACGCAGCGCCGGTGCGTGGCGCGCCGTCGGGCGGCGGCATGCCGCGAGCCGCGCGCGGGGGCTGCGGCGCGGGTTCGTCGAGGCTCGAGGGCGGGATGCTCGTCACGGCCCGCAGAGGTTACGCGGCGAGGCCGGCCAGCTCCGCCAGCGACCTGATGGCGCGCACCCCCGTCGGGAGCGCCGGCGCCGGCCCGCGACGCACGACGAGGACCGCCGCAAGGCCCGCTGCGAGCGCCCCGGCGACGTCGTGCTCCACCGAGTCGCCCGCGTGCAGCGCCGCGCCGGCGCCGCCCCCGGCCAGCGCGAGCGCCTGGCGGAAGATCGCGGCGCCGGGCTTGGCGACACCCGCCTCCGCCGAGGAGATCGCGCCGTCGACGAGCGCCTCGAGGCCGGTGCTGCGCAGCATCGCGTGCAGCGAGACGTCCCAGTTGGAGACGACGACGAGCCTGTGGCCGGCGCCGCGCAGCGCGCTCAGCGCCCCTGCGACCTCCGGGTAGGGCGCGAAGCGCAGCGACGAGAGCAGCGCCTCCTGCAGCTCGCCGGGCGCGAGCCCGGGGGCGTCCGGCGCGCCGGCCAGCTGCAGGCCCTGCTTCAGCACCTGCGTGCAGCGCGCGCGCAAGCGCGCGAGCGACAGCTCGTCGCGGGCGCTGTCGTGGTTGGCGCGGTAGTAGGCGATCTCGGCCGCGATCGCCTGCGCCGCCTGCTCCTCGCTGCAGCGCGCGCCGTGGCGGCGCAGCGCCGCGGCGAGCAGCGGCGCGGGCGGCTGCAGCTCGACGAGCGTGCCGAGGGCATCGAGCGTGATGACCATCACGCCACCCAGTGCCAGGTCGCGAAGATCGCCGTGTAGACGGCGAGCCCGGCGGCGAATGCCGCGGCGACGAGCCGCTCGCGCCAGACGCGGCCGGTCATCCAGAGCGCCAGCCAGATCGCCAGCGGGAACAGCACGGCGAGAAAGCGCGGCAGCGACATCAGCGGCTGCGGCCCGACGGGATAGGAGAGCGGCAGCGCGAGCGCCGCGACGACATAGGCGCTGTAGGCCACCGGCAGCCGCCGGGCCGCCCCCGCGACGGCTGCGGCGGTGAGGACGAGCCATCCGAAGAGCTCGATGTTGTGCTGCGCGACGACGAACGAGTCGCCGCCGGCGGGCCTGAACAAGGCCGGCTCGCGCGCGCCCGACAGCAGCTGGCGCGCGCCGTCCCAGGCCGCGACGGCGCCGTCCCAGACGCCGCCGAACGGCCCCGCGAACGAGCGAAACCAGATCTCCTGGGCGTTGAAGGGCGCGAACGCGTCCAAGCCCTGCAGCCCGAGGTAGGCGCAGTAGGCCGCCAGCCCGAGCGGCACGAGCCCGAGCCACAGGACGCTCGCGCGCAGCGGGCGGTGCGTGCGCAGGCTCGGCGGCCCGGTGCCCCACAGGTAGATCAGCGCCAGCGGCACGAGCAGGACGACGCCTGCGCTGCGCGTCGTCGCGGCGAGGCCGCCCAAAGCGCCCGCCAGCGCCCAGCGGTCGATCCGGGCCGCGTAGACCGCGCCGACCGACAGCGCCAGGAACAGCGACTCGCTGTAGACCGCCGAGAAGAAGAACGACATCGGGAAGAACGCCGTCACGAGCACGGCGTTGCGCGCGACCGCGCGATCGTGGTCGAGCCCCACGAGGCGGTGCAGCGCGACGAGCGCCGCGCCGAGCAGCGCCGTCGACGCCAGCGCCCCGCCGACGAGCGCCGACCCCAGCGGCGCCCCCGCGATCCGCACGAGCAGCGGATACAGCGGGAAGAACGCCTCGCGCGCGTCATCGCCGTAGCCGCTGCCGGCGATCGCCAGATACCAGACCGAGTCCCAGCGCCCGAGCGGCGCGGCGAGCACGTCGCCGAGGTGCCCGAAGGGCATCGTCACCCCCGCCGGGTCGAAGTCGTGCGCGCGTGGCGAGAGGCCGAGGACCAGCACGGCCACCACGGCGACGACCCAGACGAGCAGGCGCGAGGCGCACAGCGCGCGCCAGGCGTCTTCGAGCGCGGCGTCTCGCCGCAGCCGGGGCATCGCAGGATCTTGGCAAGCGCCGGCCTCCGGGCGGCGCCGTGCAGCGGCAGGATCGCGGGTAGTGCAAGGCGAAGACCTCCCTCGCTCTAGACTCCGACGTTGCGCCCGGCCGCACGCCGGGCACACCCCCAGACCATGTCCGCTCGCCTCGAACGCCAGCGCCGCCGCCGCCGCCGAGGCGGAGCCGCGCGAGTCATCATCATCACGATCACCGTGCTGATCGCGTGCTTGGTCATCGGCGTGCTGAGCGCGGTCGGCTACGTCGTCGGCATCGCCAACTCGGCGCCGGACCTCGCCTCGCTGCGCCCGCAGGACCCGGGGCGCCTGTCGACCGTCTATGCGGCCGACGGCCAGCGGCTCGGGACGATCCAGAACGACGTCCTGCGCACCCCGATCGAGTCCAAGGAGATGCCCCAGAACGTCCGCGACGCCACCGTCGCGATCGAGGACCAGCGCTTCTACCAGCACAAGGGCGTCGACTTCGAGGGCGTCATCCGGGCGGCGCTGAAGAACGCCACCTCCGGCAAGACCGTGCAGGGCGGCTCGACGCTGACGATGCAGCTGATCCGCAACATCTACATCTCCGGCGAGCGCACCTTCAAGCGCAAGGTCCGCGAGGCCAAGCTCGCCGAGGAGCTCGAGAACGTCCACCCGGGCCGCGCCGGCAAGGAGTGGATCCTCACCAAGTACCTGAACTCCGTGCCCTACGGGACCAACGGCGGGCAGACCGCCGTCGGCATCCAGGCCGCCGCGCGCGCCTACTTCGACAAGCCCGCCGCCGCGCTCACGCTGCCCGAGGCCGCGCTGCTCGCCGGCCTGCCGCAGGCGCCCAGCTCCTACAACCCCTTCAGCGAGCCGGCCCGCGCGACCTCGCGCCGCAACGACGTGCTGCGCAAGATGAAGGACGAGGGCTACATCTCCGCCGGAGCGGCCCAGGACGCCATCGGGTCGCCGCTGAACCTGCAGTCCAACGGCTACTTCCAGCAGAAGCGCGAGAGCTACTTCTTCGACTACGTCACCGACGAGTTGATCAAGGAGTACGGGATCAAGACCGTCCGCAGCGGCGGCCTGCGCATCACCACGACGATCGACCTCGACCTGCAGAAGAAGGCGCGTGCGGCGATCGCCAAGAGCCTGAGCTTCTCGGGCGCGCCGTCGTCGGCGATCGTCTCGATCGATCCCTCCAACGGCTACATCCGCACGATGGCCTCCTCGGCGAAGTACAAGGACTCGAAGTTCAACCTCGCCGCCCAGGCCGAGCGCCAGCCGGGCTCCTCCTTCAAGGTGATGGCGCTGGTCGCGGCCGTCAACGCGGGCGTCGACCCGGCGACCACGAGCTATCCGTCGGGCCACTTCCAGCAGTTCGTCCCCAAGTACGGCGACATCGACGTCAACTGCTACGGCGGGAGGTGCTCGGGCGGCTCGAAGAACCTCATCGCGGCGACGCTGACCTCCGACAACACCGTCTACATCCGCCTGGCGCTCGACCTCGGGCCCGACAAGGTCAAGGCGGCCGCACGCGGGCTCGGGATCACATCCAAGCTCGAGGGCGTCCCGGCCGAGACGCTCGGCGGCCTGAAGCGCTGCTGCACGCCCCTGGAGATGGCCGACGCCTACGCGACGATCGCCTCCGGCGGATGGCGCAACAAGCCCAAGGCGATCACCGAGGTGCGCTTCCCCGACGGCAAGGTCGACGACCTCTCCAAGCCGATCCGCCACAAGGCGTTCGACTCGGCCGCGATGTACGAGGTCCAGAAGATCCTCGAGCAGAACATCAAGAGCGGCACCGGCACCCGCGCGAACATCGGCTGCCCGGCCGGCGGCAAGACCGGCACGACCGACAAGAACCAGAACGCCTGGTTCGTCGGCTTCACGCCCAAGCTCGCGACCTCGACCTGGGTCGGCTTCCCGAAGGGCAACATCGCGATGCCCAACCTCTTCCACGGCGGCCCCGTCGACGGCGGCACGTTCCCGGCGGAGATCTGGGGCAACTACATGAAGGCCGCGCGGCGCGGCTACTGCGGCGAGTTCCCCAAGCCCGACCATCCCTTCAAGACCAAGTCGCTGCGCCGGCGCTTCAGCAGCGGCCCGGCTGCGCCGGTGATCAACCAGTCGGCGCCCTCCCCCAGGGTCGACCCCGGTCAGGCCGCGACCAAGCCCGGCGGCGTCGCCGTGCCGCAGGGCACCGTGGTGCGACCGACGCACCCGCCCCCGCCGCCGCCGGCGGCGGGCACGGGCGGACAGGGCTTTGACCCCGGCAACTACCAGGCGCCGGCGACACCGCCTCCCCCGGCCGACCCGCCCCCCGAGCAGGTCGCCACGCCGCCGTGATCGGGGGCCGCGCGCCGCGCTGATAGGCTCGTTGCAATGGCCAAGGAAGAAAAAGTCGAGTTCGAGGGCGAGGTCATCGAGGCCCTGCCCAACGCGATGTTCCGCGTGAAGCTCGACAACGAGCACATCGTGCTCGGTCACGTCGCAGGCAAGATGCGCCGTTTCCGCATCCGCATCCTCCCGGGCGACCGGGTGCGCTGCGAGCTGTCGCCCTACGACCTCGACCGCGCCCGCATCGTCTACCGCCACAGGTAGTCCCCTCCCGCGGATCCCGCGGATGGACGAGTTCGATCTGATCACGGCGATGCGAGCGTGCTTCGACCCGCCGCCCGCGCGCGTGCTCGTGGGCAGCGGCGACGACGCGGCAGTCGTCCGCGCACGGGCGCTGAGCGTCACCTCGACCGACGCGATGGTCGACGGCGTGCACTTCCGCCTCGGCGTCACGGCGAGCGCCGCCGACGCCGGGCACCGCGCCCTGGCCGGCGCGCTGTCGGACCTCGCCGCGATGGGCGCCGAGCCCGGCGAGGCCTACGTCGTGCTCGGCCTGCCGCCGGGCTTCGAGCGCGCGGATGCGCTGGCGCTCGCCGGGGCGATGGGCGACCTCGCGCGCGAGTGCGGCGTCGCGGTCGTCGGGGGCGACGTCACGCGCGCGCCGGCGCTGACCCTCGCGGTGACCGTCGTCGGCTGGGCCGACGACGAGGCGGCGCTCGTGCGCCGCAGCGGCGCGCGCGCCGGCGACCGCGTCGGTGTGACCGGGACGCTGGGGGCCTCGGGCGCCGGCCTGGCGGTGCTCGAGGGGCGCGCGAGCGGGCCCCCGGAGCTCACCGTCCGCCACCTGCGCCCGCGACCGCGCCTGGCGGAGGGCCGGGCGCTCGCGCGCGGCGGCGCCCACGCGATGATCGACCTCTCCGACGGGCTGGCCTCCGACTCCTGGCACGTCGCGCGCGCGAGCGGCGTCACGCTGCGCATCGACCTCGAGGCGCTGCCGCTCGCCGAGGGGGTCGCCGGCGTCGCGCAGCAGCTCGGCGTGCCGTCCTGGGAGCTCGCGGCGGCGGCGGGCGAGGACTACGAGCTGTGCGTCTGTGCCGGCCGCGAGGCGGTCGATGCGGCTGTGCCGCTGACCTGGATCGGGACCGTCGAGGACGGCCCGCCGCAGGTCGTCATGAGCGCCGGCGGGGCGCCGCAGACCTTGCGCGGGTTCCACCACCGCCTCTGACTGACGGCGTGGCGCAGCATCGCGGCGGCGACCGTCGGCGGGTCGACGACGTAGTCCGAGCGCTGGACGCGCCGCTTGATCTCTTGTACTTGCATCGCACGGTCGCTATCGAGCGCGGTGCCCTTTTTCTTGAGCGTCGGCGCCTCGTCGTCCACAGGTGTCACACAGCCGCGCCGCGCGCCTGGGCGCCCACGAGCCGCGCGAAGACCACGATCCGCTTCGCCGCGCTGTAGAGCGGATGGCAGGCCGACAGCACGAGGCGGTCGTACCCGACGCGCTTGATGACGGAGATCTCGGTGGGCGCGACGATGCGCCGCTTCTGCACCTCGTAGGTGAAGCGCCCGTAGGGCATCTCGATCGTGATCGCGTCGCCGCGAACGAGCTGGTCGATCCGGCGAAAGGGCGCGAGGTACGTCGTGCGGTGCCCTGCGATCGCGGTCGTGCCGGGCGCACCCGGGAACGGCACCTCGTCGTAGATGCCCGGGCCCTTGCGCAGCGAGACGGTGTCGGTGCCGTTGACGACGACGAAGCTCGCATGGATCTTCGGGATGCGGATGCGCCCGACCGCGGCGCCCGGATGGGCGGTGGTGCGCAGCCGGCGGGCGAGGAACGCCATCCGGCGACTCTCGCCCTTCAGCGCGTTCAGCGCGGCGAGCTCGACGGCGGACGGCTTCTCGAGCTCCAGGCGGTGCAGGTCGTCGCCGAGCCGGCCCTGGACGATCTTCGCGTAGAGGCCCGACACCGGCTCCTGCCAGGCCACGGTCATGGCGGCATCGACGAGCATGAGCACGCCGGCGATGATGAGGACCGTCGAGAGGGCCCGCAGAGGCCTGCGCACGCCGCTCATCTTTGCAGCGCGGACTCCGTGCCGCCGAGCGAGCCGGGGCCCGCATAGCTCGCCGGCCCGCGCACGGTGATCGGGATCTCGCCGTCGCGGCCGCCCTCGCGCCCGCGAGCGGCGATCAGCAGCGCCGAGGCGCCGCAGCCGGCGAGCACGCTCCACAGCAGCATGCTCAACGCCGAGACGTGCCCGCCGGCGGCGAGCAGCAGGGCCTCCCAGCAGGCGTCCTCGAGGCCGAGGCCGAGCGACTGCGCGAGCACGCGCGCGACGAGCGCCAGCGGCAGCACGCCCAGCGCAACGGCAGCGATCCCGACGACGCGCCGCATGCGGAACTCGGGCGCGAGCGCGAAGAGGCAGATGTGCAGCGCCGGGACGACGATCGCGGCCGCGTACGGGTTGGCGGCCCAGATGCAGGCCGCGGCGACGAGCGCGAGCAGGACGACGACGAGGCCTGCTCCGGGCGCCGCCGGGTCGCCCGCGACGCGTGAGATGCGCAGCGCGGCCGGGCGCAGCCACACCCAGCCGAGCGCGAAGACGAGCACGACCGCCAGCAGCGCCGCGGCCTGTGCGGGTAGCGCGCTCGGGGAGACCGGCGCGCCCGGCGCGGTGACCAGTCCGGTGGCTCCCAGCGCGCGCACGAACAGCGCGACGAGCGCGAACGGCACCGCGGCGGCCAGCGTCCAGCGCAGCCAGACGAGGATCGGCTCGCGGCGGCGCATCAGCGCCGCCAGGGCGTCGATCGCCGTCACGGCGACCGCCAGCAGCAGCGTCCCGGTGAACAGCCGCACGGCCCAGCCGGGGATGACCTTGCGGCTCGTCAGCAGGTCGCGACTGGTGGCCCGGGGATTCATCGGGCGCCCCTGCGGCGCGCGGTCCAGGACCGTCACCGTGCGCAGCGCGGCACGCCCGAACGCCTCCAGCCGCGCGCGCGACACGGGGGCGCCGGCGGCGGGCGGGCGGTCGCCGTCGATCGACAGCAGCACCGCCGGCAGGCCGCTCTGCAGCAGCACGCCCTGCTCGCCGAAGGTCGCCGGGAAGGCGAAGCGCGCGAACTGGGTGAGCGCCCGCGGGGGCCCCGAACCCGAGCCGGTCTCGCTGCGGATCGACTCCTGCACGGTGGCGCGCAGCTGCAGCGGCGCCGATCCGAGCCCATTCGACCACGGGGTGACGAGCGGGGCGCGCACGTTGCGCGACGCGAGGTCGCCGAGGACCAGCACGGCGCCCACCGGTCCGCCCAGCTCGCCGGCGAGCGCGCGGGCGCCCGCGGCGCCGCCGGAGCCACCGCTCGTCGAGACCAGCGTCAGCGTGTGGCGCGTCTGGCGCGGCGCTCCGAAGACCCGCGCAAGCTCCAGCAGCGCGGCCGTGCCCGACAGCTCGGCGTCGGCGCGCGGCGCCGCGGCGTCGCGGTGCGCGACGACGACGATGCGCTCGTCGATCGTGCCGGTCCGCTCGGCGATGACGTTGCGCAGCGAGCGCCGGCCGTCGATCGTCTCCCCGTCGCGCACGACGTTGCGCACCCGGAAGCCGGCCGCGGACATCTGCGCGGCGACGGCGCCGGCCAGGCCGTCGTCGCCCGCCGACCCGGGCCGGCGGTCCGGATAGCGGTCGGCGAGGCCGGCCTTGTCCTTGTAGGCGCGATCGAACGCCCGGCCGCCGGCGAAGGCGTCGGGTGCGATCGGCGTCGTCAGCGGCCGCGGCCTGTTCGCGACCGAGAACGCGAGCAGCACGAGCGCGAAGAGGACGGGGAGCAGCGCCGCCCGGTAGATGCGCGGGTCGACCATCTGCGTCGTCACACTATTGGGGATGGTGGATCGCGCCCCCCGCATCCTGCTCGTCGACGACGAGCATGCGATCCAGACGCTGCTCTCCTACCCCTTGCGCAAGGACGGCTACGAGGTCGTCCAGGCAACCGACGGGCGCGCCGCGCTGGCGCGCTTCGCCGAGGGCAGCTACGACCTCGTCGTGCTGGACCTCATGCTGCCCCAGGTCGACGGGCTGGAGGTCTGCCGCCGGATCCGCGCCCGCAGCACGGTGCCGATCATCATGCTGACCGCGCGCGCGGAGGAGATCGACAAGGTCGTCGGCCTCGAGCTGGGCGCCGACGACTACATCACCAAGCCCTTCTCGATGCGCGAGTTCCGCAGCCGCGTCAAGGCGGCGCTGCGCCGCGCCGACATGCAGCCGCACGACAGCGCGCCGGCGGGCGACGCCGCGTTCGAGGTCGAGGGCCTGCGGATCGACTTCGACAAGCGCGCCGTGCGCGTCCGCGACGAGCCGGTGCAGACGACCTTCGTCGAGTTCGAGATCCTCGCCGCGCTCGCCAGCCACCCCGGTCGGGTCTACACCCGCGAGATGCTGCTGACGCGCATCTGGGGCGACTCCGCCTATCGCGACCCGCGCACGATCGACGTCCACATCCGCCACCTGCGCGAGAAGCTCGAGCTCGACGCCAAGGCCCCGGAGTACATCTTCACCGTGCGCGGCGTCGGCTACCGCTTCCGCGACTCGGAGGGCTGACCGCGCATGCGGCTGCGCTCGCTGCGCACGCGCCTGACGGTCCTCTCCTTCGCGGTGACGCTCGTCGCGGTCGGCGCGATCCTCTTCTACGTCGCGCCGCAGCTGGAGTCCTCGCTGCGCGCGCAGAAGCTGCGCTCGCTGACCACGACCGCCAAGGCGTTCACGCCGCTGATCGCAAAGCTCGTGCGAAACAACGGCGCGGCCGAGGACATCAACGCCCTCGTCGCGCAGATCAGCGAGCGCTCGAACACCCGCGTGACGCTGCTGTCGGTCGGCGACGGCACCGAGGGCCTGCAGCTCGTGATCTTCTCGGACTCGACCTCGCAGGTGCAGATCAAGGACCTGCACTTCGCGGTGGCCGACGTCGCCGCGCGCACGGGACGCATCAGGACCGCGACGGAGTCCTCCGACGAGGCCGAGCTCGGCGAGGCGGCCGTGCCGATCCGCGACGACGGGACCGTGAGCCGGGTGGCGGTCTTCTCCACGCCGCTGTCGGACGTGCAGGGCAACGTCGCGCTGATCCGCCGCCAGATCCTGGTCGCGGGCGCGCTCGGCCTGGTGCTGGCGCTGCTGGGCGGCTTCGTCGTGTCGCGCTCCATCGCGCGGCGCGTGAAGGCGCTCGAGCAGGGAGCCGAGAAGGTCGCGGCCGGCGACCTGACCGCCGTCTTCCCGACCGACCGCGACGACGAGCTCGGCCAGCTCGCCCGGGCGCTGAACGACATGCAGCGCCAGCTCGTGCGCCTGGAGTCCGCGCGGCGGCGCTTCATCGCCACGGCGTCGCACGAGCTGCGCACGCCGATCTTCTCGCTCGGCGGCTTCCTCGAGCTCATCGAGGACGAGGAGCTCGACGACGAGACGCGGCGCGAGTTCGTCGGCGTCGTGCGCGAGCAGGTGGCGCGCCTGGGCAAGCTGGCAACCGACCTGCTGGACCTCTCGCGCCTGGAGGCCGGGTCGCTGGAGCTGCGCCCGGAGGACACCGACCTCGCCGATCTGACGCGCGCGGTGACGTCGGAGTTCGGGCCCGCGCTCGACAAGCACGACTCGTCGCTGCAGCTGCAGCTGGGCGGCGAGCCGATCCAGATCGTCTGCGATCCTGAGCGCGTGGCCCAGGTCCTGCGGATCCTGATCGACAACGCCCTCACGCACACGCCCGTGGGCACGGGCGTCGTCGTCAGCGCGGAGCGCGACAACGGGGCCGTGCGCGTCGCCGTCCGCGACGACGGGCCAGGCATCGGCGCCGACGCCGCGGCGCGTGTCTTCGAGCCGTTCTTCACCTCCGACGACGCGCAGGGCTCCGGACTGGGGCTCGCGATCGCCCGCGAGCTCGTCGAGCGGATGCGCGGCTCGCTGGAGGTCGACGCCAAGCCCGGTGGCACGACGTTCTCGATGGAGCTCCCGGCCTGACGATGATGCGCCGCGCGGGCCTCCTCGCCGGCCTCCTCGCCGTGGCGCTCGCGGGCTGCGGCGGGGGCGGCGGCGGCGGGCCGAGCTCGAAGCCGACAGCCGGGGTGACCACCGTCGACCGCACCACGACGGTCGAGATCGTGCGCAGCACCGGCGGCGATGGCGGCTTCGACCCCGCTGCGATCTACAAGCGCGAGGCGCCGGGCGTCGTGACCGTCTTCAGCGTGCTCCCGGGCGGTGTGGGCAGCAGCGGTGGGCAGGGCCTCGGCTCGGGCTTCGTCGTCAGCGGGCGCGGCGAGATCGCGACCAACGCGCACGTCGTGACCGACGGCGAGGGGCGCTCGATCCGCAAGGCCAAGGAGGTCTACGTCGCCTTCGCCGACGGCAACGAGGTGTCGGCGAAGATCGTCGGCTTCGACCCCAACGCCGACGTCGCGCTGCTGCGCATCGACCCCGCCGGCCTGACCCTGCGCCCGCTGCCGCTCGGCACCGCCGCGGACCTGCGCGTGGGCTCGCCGGTGGCGGCGATCGGCTCGCCCTTCGGCGAGCCGCAGTCGCTGTCGGTCGGCGTGGTGTCGGCGACGAACCGCTCGATCACGTCGCTGACCGGCTTCGAGATCGCCGGCGCGATCCAGACCGACGCCGCGATCAACCACGGCAACTCGGGCGGCCCGCTCGTCAACGCCAAGGGCGAGGTCCTCGGGATCAACTCGCAGATCCAGTCGGCCTCCGGCGGCGGCGAGGGCGTCGGCTACGCCGTGCCGGCCGACGCGGTCCGCCACACGCTCACCGCGCTGCGCCGCGACGGCACCGTCCACTACGCCTACCTCGGCGTCGCGACGGCGCGGATCTACCCGCAGCTCGCGCGCCGATTCCACCTCCCGGTCGCCGCGGGGGCGTGGGTGCAGGAGGTCGTGCCCGGCGGCCCCGCCGACGACGCCGGGCTGAAGCCGGGCACCGGCACGCAGCGCTTCCAGGCGCGAACGGTGGCGACCGGCGGCGACATCATCACCGCGGTCGACGGGCAGGCGTTGCAGGACGAGTCGGCCCTCGGGGTGGCGCTGCTGCGCCTGCACCCCGGCCAGAAGGTGACGCTGCGCGTCTATCGCGACGGCAGGCCGCGCAACGTCGAGGTGACGCTCGGCGAGCGCCCGCGCCAGACCGACGCGGCCGTGCGTCCGTAGCCTTCTGCGGGTATCGCCTTGCGCATCGGCGCAGCGAGCGACACCACCTGATGGACTCGTCCAACGGCACCTCCGGCGGCGCGGCCGTGAGCTCGGCCCCGCTCGTGCTGGTCTCGAACCGCGGGCCGGTGACCTTCGACGTCGACGGCTCGTTCACGCGCGGAACCGGCGGCCTCGTGACCGCCCTGACGGGCCTGGCCTCGCACCGCGACGCGGTCTGGATCGCCTCGGCGATGACCGAGGGCGACGTGCGCAGGTCGCGCGAGCGCGACGGCAAGGCGTTCCGCGTCGACACGCCCGGTGGCGAGTTCCACGTTCGCCTCGTCGTCTCCGATCCCGAGGCCTACGACCGCTTCTACAACGTCATGGCCAACCCGATGCTGTGGTTCATCCAGCACTACCTGTGGGACCTCTCCAACGCGCCGGACATCCGCGAGAACGAGGTCGAGGCCTTCGAGGAGGGCTACAAGGTCGTAAACGGCGACCTCGCCGCCGCCGTCCTCGAGCAGATCGAGGGCGAGCACGAGCCGATCGTCATGGTCCACGACTACCACCTCTACACGCTGCCGGCAATCGTGCGCGAGGCGCGCCCGGACGTCTTCCTGCACCACTTCATCCACATCCCGTGGACGCAGCCCGACGCCTGGCGGGTGCTCCCCACGCGCATCCGCAACGAGATCTACGCGGGCGTGCTGGCCAACGACATCGTCGGCTTCCACACGCGCTCCTACCGCTGGAACTTCCTGCAGTGCTGCCGTGACCTGCTCGACCTCGAGGTCGACTTCGAGCGCGGCGTCGTACATCACGACGGCCGCGAGACCTGGGTGCGCGCCTACCCGCTGCCGATCGACTACGAGGCGACGCGCAAGGTCGCCCGCAGCGAGCGCACCCAGGAGTTCGAGGCCGAGATCGAGCGCCGCCGCCGCGACCACCTGATCCTGCGCGTCGACCGTGCCGACCTGTCCAAGAACGTGCTGCGCGGCTTCACCGCCTTCGACCAGTTCCTCGGCGAGCACCCCGAGTACCTCGAGCGCGTGACGTTCATCGCCCAGCTGATGCCCTCGCGGATGGACGTGCCCGAGTACCAGGAGTACCTCGAGCGCATCGAGGCCCTCGTGGCGATCGTCAACCACCGCCACGGCACGCCGGACTGGATGCCGATCCAGCTCAAGCTGCGCGACGACCTCGAGGAGGCGGTCGCGGCCTACAAGCACTACGACGTGATGATCGTCAACGCGATGTTCGACGGGATGAACCTCGTCGCCAAGGAGGGCCCGCTCGTCAACGAGCGCGACGGCGTGTCGATCCTCTCGGAGAACACCGGCGCACACGAGGAGCTCGGCGAGTTCTCGCTCAGCGTCAACCCGTTCGACATCAAGGAGACGGCGGACATGATCCACCGCGCGCTCACGATGTCTCCCGACGAGCGCAAGCGGCGCTCCGCCGGCCTGAAGGCAGCGGTGACGGCGCGCGATCCCGGCGACTGGGTCGACGAGCAGCTGACCGACATCCGCGAGAAGGCCTCCGCGATGGCGCGCCAGGGCTAGCCGAACTCCGAGTCGAACTCGGTCGGGCCCCGGCGTGATGGAGGTCCGCCGGGCGCAGGGCGCTGAGGCGGGGGCGGGCGCGGGGCCGGGCGGGGCAGTGGCGCGTGCCTCGGCGGCGCCGCGGGCTTGGGCTGGGGCGGGCGGCGCGAGAAGGCGGGCCTGCGCCGCGGGGCGTGCTGACGCCTGCGCGCGGCGCGATCGGGGACGTGGCGACGCCCGTGGGCGGGGGTCACGACGGACGCGGGCGGGGCGGGCGCGTGGTGCGTGGTGACCTGTGCCGGCGGTCGTCGGCGTGGCGGAGCGACAGCGGGCTCGGGCTCGGGCGTGACCGGGACCGGACGCAGCGGCGGCAGCACGGGCGCCGCCGGGCGGATCTGCGGCCAGGCGACGATCAGCGCCGCGAGCCCCGCCAGCGCACTCGCGCGCGCGACGTTGGCCCAGCGCACGCGGGCGCGCAGCGGCGGCGGACGATCGCGGTCCATGCACCTCAGAGCCCGGCCGCGGAGGGCATTCGCCCCCCGATCGCTATCATCCCCGGCCGCGGCTCACCGCCGCTCGCCACCATGCCTGCACACGACCCCCTCTACGACCTCGTCCTCATGCTGGACAGCGCCGCTCCCGACGTGCAGCGCGCGAAGGTCCTCGAGAACGTCGAGCGCACGATCGTGGCCGGCGGCGAGATCACCAACTCGCAGGACTGGGGCGTGCGCCAGACGTCCTACGAGATCGGTCACAAGACGGACGCCGAGTACCACCTGCTGCAGTTCCACATCGCGACGCGCGACGTTTTGGAGACGCTCCAGCGGACGCTGCGCATCGCAGACGGCGTGATCCGCTTCCGGATCATCAAGCTGGCCCCCGGGACCCCGGCGCCGCCGGCGACTCGCCCCGAGCCGCGCCCCACGGGCATCGGCGAGGCGGTCGCAGCCGAGCCCGTCGCAGTGCCCGCCGAACCCGTCGCGTAGCGCCGGTTCGCGTCAGATCAGCGCGCTTTCGCGCGACCCTGTGACTTAACTGCGGAGAGAGCGGCGTCATCGTCCGGGTGCCGCCGGTCCCCGCTCTAGACTCGCTCGCCGATAGTTCGTTCCCGAAAGAGGAGGCCGCAGATGGCCGCGACCAACATCAACCGCGTCGTTCTGACCGGCAATCTCACGACCGACCCCGAGCTTCGCGCCCTGCCCAACAGCGGCACGTCGGTCTGCAAGCTGCGCGTCGCCTGCAACACGCGCCGCAAGGGCGCGGGCGGCGAATGGGAGGACAAGCCCAACTTCTTCGACGTCACCGTCTGGGGCGCGCAGGGCGAGAACTGCGCCCGCTACCTCAGCAAGGGTCGCCCCGTCGCGATCGACGGGCGCCTGGAGTGGCGCGAGTGGCAGGACAAGGAGGGCAACAAGCGCCAGTCGATCGACATCATCGCGGACTCCGTGCAGTTCCTCGGCGGCCGTGACGAGGGCAGCGGGTCGTCCAACGGCTTCACGCCGCGCTCCGATGTCCCGGCCAACACCGACGACTTCCAGCCGGTCTCGGCCGGTGGCGGCGGCGGCGGCGGAGCCGACGACGACATCCCGTTCTGATCGGCCGCCAGGCCTGAACGACGTGCTGTGAAGCGGGCCTCCGCCCTGCGGGGGCTCGCTGCGTTTCGCGGCGCTCGGACCGACCAGGCGCCCGCTGCGGCGAGTGCCGCTCGGCGGCGCAGGAGCCGTCCGTGCCACAATGACGGGCCGCGCGCAACGCTCGCGCGCGCTTTCTCATCCCGACACAAGGACTTTCGTCAGTGGCCAAGCAGCGCAACCGTGGCAAGCCCACGCGTCGACGTGACAAGAAGGGCGGCCCCGGCAGCGGCCGGCGCAAGCCGTGCCCGTACTGCAAGGAGAAGATCGAGCAGGCCGACTA
>JAXDFS010000277.1:0-7293 GCA_034665465.1 Solirubrobacteraceae bacterium | reverse complement strand
GCCGAGGGCGGCGTAGACGAGCTCGTACGCGCGGATGGCGTCCTTGTCCTGCTGGGCCGCGCGCAGCGCCGCGTCGTCGATGCGCCCCGCGGCGGCGTCGATGAAGCTCCACTGCTCGACGCTGCGGCGCACGATCGCGACGGCGTCCTCGGTGTAGGGGTACAGGTCGAAGCCCAGGCGCTCGCCATGCGCGCCGTAGTCCGCGCGCCGCAGCTCGACCGCGAGCTCGAGCGTCTCCATGAACGCCGTCGCGCCGACCATGTTGTCGTCGTCGAACGTGCCCCAGCCCGAGTTCGCGTGCTGGTGGCCGAGCAGCCCCTCGGCCGCGAGCAGGGCCGCGTACTCGGCGAGGTTCTCGCCGTTCATGATCAGGTGCTGCCAGTCCATGTTGATCTGCACGTTGTCGATCCCGCGCGCGCGCAGCGTGTGGATGACGTGCAGCGTCATCCCGACGTTGCCCATGTGGATCTTCATCGCCGGCTCGGAGTTCTTGTGCTCGAGCAGGACGATCCCGCCGTGCGAGGCCATCCGCTCGGCGGCCTGTCCGATGCCGTCGATCAGGCGCGACCAGCTGGCCGCATACGGGGTCTGGAAGGGGTAGTTGTAGCCCTCGATCCCCGGCCAGATGATGAACTTCGCGCCCAGCCCGCCGGCGAAGTCCGCGGCCGCGAGCGTGAGCTTGATCGCCTCGTCGCGCGTGGCGTCGTCGGGTGAGGAGAGCCCGCCGCGCGCGAAGCGCGCGTCGAGGTGCAGGCCGCTGGCGATCGCGTAGATGCCGTGCCCGTCCAGCGCCTCGCGCACCTCGGCGAGGTTGTCCTCCGACAGCTCCGCGGGGTAGTGGAACTCGTAGTCGTCGATCAGGCTGCCGAGGCCCGCGACGGCGGTGCGGACGTGGTCGGCGGTGCTGCGCCCGGCCAGCTCGGGCTTGTACCCGGCCGGGTTGAAGCGGGTGACCATCGGGCCCATCGCCCAGATGCCAAGGCTCGTCTTCATCGCGTGCTCCCTGCGTTCTCGATGACGGTTGCCGACGCGGCGCTGTGGCGCGCCGCGTCGATGACGCGCAGCGCCGCGACGCTCTCGCCCGGGTCGACGGGCATCGCGCCCTCGCCGAGCAACGCATCGCGAACGGCCGCGTAGTAGCGCTCGTAGGCACCGGGCGCGATCGCCATCCGGCGCTCGTCTCCGGCGCGGTCGGCGAGGCGCGCCGGCTCCCCCTCGCCCCAGCCCTCGTCGCCGGGACGCGTCCCCGCGGCGAGCTGGTCCTCCTGCGGATCCAGGCCCGGTGTCTCGATCCCGCCTTGCGTGCCGCTCACGCGCAGCGAGCGCCCGCCGACCGGCGCGAGCACGCTCATCCACAGATGCGAGC
Source organism: Solirubrobacteraceae bacterium (assembly GCA_034665465.1). GTDB lineage: Bacteria > Actinomycetota > Thermoleophilia > Solirubrobacterales > Solirubrobacteraceae > CADCVQ01. The sequence goes on along the minus strand of JAXDFS010000277.1, from coordinate 5,927 downwards.
GCACGCCGCCGGCGTGCTCGAGCGCGACGAAGACGTCGTCGTCGACCTGCGCGCCCGGGCGCCGTACGTCGATCTCGGCGTAGACGCGCGCGACCGGACCGAACAGCAGCAGCGCCTGGTCGACGAGGTGGGCGCCGAGGTCGAGCAGCAGGCCGCCGCCGTCGCCGGGCTCGGCCAGCTCGCGCCAGGCGCCCTCGCGGACCTCCGGCCGAAAGCGCTCGTAGCGCGACTCGAAGCGGGTGATCTGCCCGAGCGAGCCCGACTCCACGGTGCGCCGGACGGTGAGGAAGTCGCCGTCCCAGCGACGGTTCTGAAAGACGGTCAGCGGCACGCCGGCCGCGTCGAAGTCGTCGGCAAGCGCCTGCGCTGCATCGGCGCCCGGGGCCAGCGGCTTGTCGACGACGACCGGCAGGCCGCGGCGCAGGGCGAGGCGGGCGATCGGGACGTGCAGGCGGTTGGGCGTGGCGATCACGAGCGCGTCGAAACGGTCGGCGTCGGCGAGCAGCGCCTCGGCATCGGCGACGACGCCGACGCCCGGGTACTGCGAGCGCGCTCGCGCCGCGCGCACGGGGTTGCTCGTCGCCACCGCGGCGACGGAGAGCCCGGGCGTCGCGGCGATCAGCGGCGCGTGGAAGACCTCGCCGGCGAGGCCGAAGCCGGCGATCGCGATGCGCAGGTCGGTCATCGCAGCGCCACCGCCCGTCCCTCGGCGGCCGATTGCTCCAGCGCCGCGATCGTGCGCGCCTGGCCCAGCGCGTCCGCGCGCCCCAGCAGCGGCGCGCGCTCGCCGCGGATCGCCGCCGCGACGTCCTCGAGCTCCAGGCGATAGCTGTCGGCCGCCTCGACCTCGATCGTGTCCGCGGCCTGCCCGTCGCGCTCGAGCACGATGCGCGGCGTGCGGCAGTGCCAGGGGTCGGCCAGCAGCACCCGCCCGCGCGAGCCGGAGATCTCCAGGTCGTGGCGCGCGTGCAGGTCGATGCCGCAGTCGAACGTGGCGAGGACATCGCCGTCGAAGCGCAGCAGCCCGGTGAAGCGGGTGTCCACGCCGCGGGCCCCGGTCACCGCGCAGCCGATCGCGCTCACCGGCTCGCCGCCCGCGGCCAGACGCGCGCCGCTGATGCAGTAGGAGCCGACGTCGAGCAGGCCGCCGCCGTCCAGCGCGGCGTCCAGGCGCACGTTGGGCGCGTCGAGCGCCAGCGGGAACGAGAACGAGGCGCGCACGAGGCGCACGTCGCCGATCGCGCCGTCGCCGAGCAACTCGCGCAGGCGCGTGGTCTGGGGGTGGTGGCGCCACATGAACGCCTCACTGAGGACGAGACCCTCGCGCTCGGCGACGTCGAAGGCCTGCGCCACGCGCTCGGGCCGGCGGTCCATCGGCTTCTCGCAGAGCACGTGCTTGCCCGCCTCCAGCGCCCGGATCGTCCACTCGACGTGCAGGCCGTTGGGCAGCGAGACGTAGACGGCGTCGACCTCGGGATCGGCCAGCAGCGCATCGTAGGACCCGTGCGCGCGCGGGATGCCGAAGCGCTCGGCGTACTCGCGCGCCCGTGCGCCGTCGCGGCTTGCGACCGCGACGACGCCGGCGTCCTGGCTCTCGAGCGCACCGTTGATGACGGCGCCGTTGATCCGGGCTGTCGAGAGCAGCCCCCAGTTGATCTGGGCGCTCACGCCCTGCCCGACTGCTCCCGACCCCGGCGCGAGATCGAGTCGACGGCGACGGCGAGCAGCAGCACCATGCCTGTGACGACGAACTTCGTCCCCGAGCTCAGGCCCAGCAGACCCAGCCCGTTGTCGATGCTCGCGATCACGAGCGCGCCCAGCAGCGCGGCCTTGATGTGGCCGCGGCCGCCGAAGAGGCTCGTGCCGCCGATGACCGCCGCCGCGATCGAGTACAGGAGGATCGCGCCGCCGCCGGCGTTCGTGTCGACCGAGCGCAGGCGCGAGGCCAGCACGATGCCGCCCACCGCCGCCATCAGCGAGCAGATGGCGAAGCAGGCGATCCGGATGCGATCGACGTTGATGCCCGCCCGCCGCGCGGCCTCGGCGTTGCCGCCGACCGCGTAGACGTGGCGCCCGAACGTCGTGCGCCGCAGGACGTAGGTCCAGAAGACCAGCAGCGCGCCGACGAGCACCGCGACGTAGGGCAGGCCGCGGTCCTTGTTGACGATGTAGACGACGGCTGCCAGCGCGACGAGCAACCCGAGGATGCGCAGCACGACGATCAGCAGGGGGTCGTTCGTCAGCCCCGCGCTCATGCGCTTGCGCAGCCCGAAGACCTGCACGGCCGCGTAGCCGGCAACCGCCACGAGCATCAGCAGCCACGCGCTCGTCTTGGGCAGGAAGTCGTTGGCGAAGCCGATGACGAAGTTGTCCTGCAGCACGACGGTGCCGCGACTGCCGATCAACAGGAGCACGACGCCGTTCCAGGCCAGCAGGCCCGCAAGCGTCACGACGAACGACGGGATCCCGACCTTCGTGATGACGATGCCGTGCAGGGTGCCGATCGCGATGCCGGATCCAAGCGCGGCGGCGATCGCCACCGAGGTGGGAACCGTCGAGCCGTCGGGCAGCAGCAGCAGCGCGGTGATGACGCCCGCGACGCCGCTGACGTAGCCGACCGAGAGGTCGATCTCGCCGAGCAGCAGGACGAAGACGATGCCCATGGCGACGAGCGCGAAGGCGGCGCCCTGGACCATGAGGTTGACGAAGTTGCCGGCGGTCAGGAAGCGGTCGTTCTGGACCTGGAAGACGATCGCGATGATCAGCAGGCCGAGGATGATCGGCAGGCTGCCGAGCTCTCCGCCCTTGACGTCGGAGGCCCAGCGCCTGGCGTAGGCGCCGATCGTCGCCGTGGGGGCGGCGGCGGGCGTGGGGATGGGGGGCGTGATCGCGCTCATACTGCGGCCTCCTCCTGGCCCGGGACCGTGCTGAGCTTGCCGGCGGTGATCGCCTCGACGACCTCGCGCTGGGTCGTGTCGGCGGTCTTGAAGCGCGCGACGTCCTCGCCGAGGCGCAGGACGGTGATGTCGTCGGCGACCTCGAAGACGTCGTGGAGGTTGTGGGAGACGATGACGACGCCGAGGCCCTGCTCGCCGAGGCGGCGCACGAGGTCGAGCACCTGCCGCGTCTGTGCGACGCCGAGGGCCGCGGTCGGCTCGTCGAGGATGACGAGCTTGGAGTTCCACATCACGGCCTTGGCGACCGCGACCGACTGGCGCTGGCCGCCGGAGAGGCCGGCGACGGTCTGGCGCACCGAGCGGATCGTCGTCACCGACAGCGTCGCGAGCGTCTCGACCGCGCGCTGCTCCATCTTGGTCTCGTCGAGCGCCCGCCAGGGCGTCGTCTCCTCGCGCCCGAGGTACATGTTCTGCACGACGTCGAGGTTGTCGGCCAGCGCCAGGTCCTGGTAGACGACCTCGATGCCGAGGTCGGCCGCGTCCTTCGGGCCGCTGATCGTCACCGGCTTGCCGTTGAAGCAGACCTGGCCGTCGTCGATCGGGTAGATGCCCGCGACGCACTTGATCAAGGTCGACTTCCCGGCGCCGTTGTCGCCGACGAGGGCCATGACCTGGCCGGCGCGGACCTGGAAGTCGACCTCGTGCAGTGCGCGCACCGCGCCGAAGCGCTTGGACACGCCGCGGAGCTCGAGGATCGGCCCCGCGCCGGGGGGCCGCGCCTGCGGCCCCCCGTCGTCGGTTGTCGTGGTCATTACAGCCCGATCGCCTTGCACTTGGCCGCGAGGTTGCCCGCGCAGATCTGTGCCTGCTTGGGGAAGTCGGCCTGGCCGATGTACTGCTTGATGTTGTCCTTGGTCACGGCAACCGGCTGCAGCAGGACGGCCGGAACCTTCTTGTTGCCGTTGTCGACGGAGGCCGTGATGCCGGTCGGCGTCTGGCCCTTGGCGAGCGTCGTGGCCAGCTTGGCGGCCGCGTCGGCCTCCTTCTGGATCGCCTTGTAGACGGTCATGCACTGATCGCCGTTGACGATGTTCTGGATGCCCTGCAGCGTCGCGTCCTGGCCGGTGACCGGGATCTGCTTGAGCTTGCGCGCCTTGAGCGCCGAGATCGCCGCGTTGCCGAGCCCGTCGTTGGCGGCGAGCACGCCGTCCACGTTGTTGGACGACTTCTGCAGCATCTGCTCGAAGATCGTCAGTGCCTTCTGGTTGTCCCAGTCGGGCACGGACTGATCGTCGACCTTGGTCCACTGCCCCGACTTGAACTTCGGCGCGATGACCGAGTTGTAGCCGTTGGCGAACAGCGTGGCGTTGTTGTCCGTCGGCGAGCCGTTGAGGACCGCCACGGCCGGCTTCTGTGCGTTCGACAGGCAGGACACGAGGCCCTGGCCCTGCAGCTTGCCGACCTGCTCGTTGTCGAAGGAGACGTAGTAGTCGGAGTCGCCCTTGAGCGTGAGGCGGTCGTAGTCGATGACCTTCACGCCCTGCGACTTGGCGTTGGCGGCGATCGCCGCACCGCTGCCGGAGTCGAGGTTGACGAGCAGCAGGACCTTCGCCCCGTTGGTGATCGCCTGCTCGGCCTGCTGCTGCTGGGCGGACTTGTCGCCCTCGGCGTTCTGGATCGTCGCGCTGACGCCCGCCTTGGCGAAGGCCGCCTTCAGGAACGGGCGATCGACCGTCTCCCAGCGCACCGACGACTTCGAGTCGGGCAGCAGAACGGCGACCTTGCCTGCTGATGCCGTGCTGCCGCTGCCTGCGCCGCCGCTGTTGCTGGACTTGTTGTCGTTACTGCTGCCGCAACCGGATGCGACGAGCGCCAGCGCCGTCACCCCGGCGGTCAGGGTCAGCGGCACCAGCCGCCGAGAGGTATGTCGTGGTGCCCTCATGGGCCTCCTCCTGCTCATGGTCATGCGACCGGGTTGGACGTCGCCGGGAGTGGGACGTCGGACTGCCGCGCGGCCAGTTCGAGCGCGCCGAGAACCTCGGCACGCTCACCCAGGACGCCGGCCGTGATACGGACGTCCTGTGCCGCGGATGGAATCGCGTAGCGGTGAACCGCTTCGCGAAGGGGATCGAGCAGCACGTCGCCGGCGGCGCTCATGTAGCCGCCGACGATGATGAGCTCGGGGTTGAAGGCGTTGACGATGGCGGCGACCGAGCGGCCGAGCACGCGGCCGGCGTCGCCGATCGCGCGGCGCGCGCCGGAGTCGCCCTCGACGGCGAGCTCGATGACGCGCTCGAACGTGAGGTCGTCGTCGTGGCTGCGGCGCAGCAACTCGACGATCGCGGGCCCGCCGGCGAACGTCTCCAGGCAGCCGCGGTTGCCGCAGCGGCAGATCGGCCCGCTCTCGTCGACCAGCACGTGGCCGAGCTCGCCGGCGGTGCCGCCGGTGCCGCGGTAGATCTCGCCGTTGAGGATCAGCCCGGCGCCGATGCCGCCGGAGACCATGAGGTAGACCGCGTCGCGGGCTCCCACGCCGGCGCCGAGCGTGACCTCGGCCAGGGCGCCGAGGTTGGCGTCGTTGTCGAGGTGGACCGGGACGTCGAGGCGCTCGGAGAGCTCGGCGACGGGGCGCACGCCCTCCCAGCCCGGGAGGATCTTGCCGGCATGAACCATCCCGGTCGCCCGGTCGATCGGCCCGGAGAGCCCGACGCCGGCGCAGAGGATCCGCCCGGCGTCCAGGCCGGCGGCCTCGACGGCCTCGTCGGTGAGCCTGACGGCAGCGTCGAGGGCGGCGCCGGCGGCGTGGTCGACGTCGAGCGGCTGGACGCGCTCGGCGAGGATCGTGCGCGAGAGGTCGGCGATCGCGACGTGGACCTGCTCGTGGCCGAAGTCGATGCCGAGGATCAGCCCGGCGGACTGGTCGAGGGTCAGGAGGGTCGGCGGCCGGCCCTGCTGCGGCGGCCGGCCGGCCTGCTCGCGCTCGACGACGAAGCCGCTTGCCTGCAGGTCGGTGACGAGCGTCGAGACGGT
>JAXDFS010000276.1:0-7078 GCA_034665465.1 Solirubrobacteraceae bacterium | reverse complement strand
TGCCAAGCCGAATGGCAGCTGATCACCGCCACCCACAACCTCCTCAAGCTCTACCGCGCCCCCCAAACCACCTGAAAGAGCCCGAACCAGCCCCGCACACCCGACCAGACCGACCGCCCCTCCCGGCGACCAGCTCCCCGCGCCCACACCAGACACCCAGTTACGCAACAGCCACGGTGACCCGGAAATTCGACACACCCCGTCCCGCCCGGCGTCGGCGGCGCCGCCGCCGCCGCCGGCCGCTACTCGAAGTCGCCGGCCTCCAGGCGCAGCAGCCGCAGCAGCCTCGTGAGGTGCTCCTGCTCGTCCTCCGCGAGGGCGGCGAGGCCGAAGGCGTCGGCGTTGAGCAGGTCCGTGGCGCGCTCGGCGACGTCGCGGCCCGCCCCCGTGATCTCCGCGAGCGTCGTGCGGCGGTCGGCCTCGTGCGGCACGCGGCGCACGAGCCCGTCGGCCTCGAGCTTGTCGATGATGTTCGTGACGCTCGTGCGGTGGACCTGGAGGCGCTCGCCGACCTTGCCCATCGGCAGCGTGCCGGTCTTCGTGAAGGACAGCAGCATCAGCGCCTCGTAGCGCGGGAAGGTCAGCCCGAGCGGCCCGAGCAGCTCGTTGAGGCGGGCGAGCAGGATCTGCTGCGCGCGCATGATCGAGGTGATGGCCTCCATCGGCCGGGCGGGCTCGTCGCCCCAGCGCTCGCTCCAGTGGCGGCGGGCCTCGGCGATCGGGTCGATGGAAAGCGGCTTCGTCGGAGGCATGAGCAGGTCAGCCTACGCGCTATTCGCGCGCAGCTTCGCCGAGCAGCGCCCGGGCGATGACCATCCGCTGGATCTCCGACGTGCCCTCGTAGATCTCGGTGATCTTCGCGTCGCGGTAGTAGCGCTCGGCCGGCAGATCGCGGGTGTAGCCGTAGCCGCCCAGGACCTGTATGGCCTCGCCGGTGACGCGGCGCGCGACCGAGGAGGCGAACAGCTTCGCCTGGGCGCCCTCGATCGTGTGCGGGCGGTCGGCGTCCTTCAGGCGCGCGGCCCGCCACGTCAGCGCGCGCGCGGCCTCGATCTCGGTCTGCATGTCGGCGAGCTTCTGCTGGATCGCCTGATGGGCGCCGATCGGCTTGCCGAACGTGCGCCGCTCCTTCGCGTGCTTGACAGCGATGTCCAGCGCCGCCTGCGCGATCCCGGTCGCCTGCGCGGCGATGCCGATGCGCCCGCCGTCGAGCGTCGCCAGCGCGATCCGCAGGCCCGCTCCGGGCAGGCCGAGGCGCTCGGCGGGCGTGTCCTCGAAGACCAGGTCCGCGGTGCTCGACGAGTTCAGCCCGAGCTTGTCCTCCTCGCGCACGGGCCTGAAGCCATGCGCCCCGCGGCGCACGATGAACGCGCTCGGGCGGTCGGGGTCCTTGGCGAAGACGATGAAGACGTGGGCGTGCGAGCCGTTGGTGATCCACTGCTTCGCGCCGGTCAGGCAGCCATTGTCCGAGCGCGTCAGCAGCGCGCCCGCGTCCGAGCCCGCGTGGCTCTCCGTCAGCGCGAAGGCGGCCAGCTCGTGGCCCTGCGCCAGCGGCGGCACGAGGCGGTCGATCTGCTGGCGCGTGCCGCGGGCGATGATCGGCAGCGTCCCGGCGCCGGTGTGGACGGCGAGCGTCACGCCCAGTCCGGCATCCCCGCGCGAGAGCTCCTCGATGACGAGCACGTACGTGAGGTAGTCCGCGCCAGCGCCGCCGTACTCCTGCGGCACGCAGATGCCCATGAGGCCGAGCTCCCCGAGCTGGGCGATGACCTCCTTGGGAAAGTGGTGCTCCTTGTCCCACTGCGAGGCCTGCGGCGCGACGACCTCGTCGGCGAACCGGGCCGCGAGGGCGCGGATGTCGCGCTGCTCGTCGGTGAGGCCGTGGACGTTCATCCCGAGCGACGCGCGACCAGGACGGCGAAGCGGTGGTCCTTGTAGAGGCAGTCGGCATCGGCGAAGCCAGCGTCGCGCAGCCATGCGAGCTGATGTCCGGCGCTCGCCCAGCGGTCCAGGCGCATCCGCTCGCAGGCGGCCGCCCACTCGCCGGCGCTCGCTCCCAGCTGCGCCGCGCTGCGCTCGTGCCAGGCGGCGTACACGTCGTCGAAGAACGCCGTCGGGCCGCTGACCTGCTCGGCGTTGACGAACACGCCGCCGGGCGCGAGCCCGGCGTGCACCCGCGAGAACAGCCCGCGCTTGCCGGCGTCGTCGAGGTGATGGATCGCCAGCGCGCTGACGACGGCGTCCCACGGCCCTGGCGGCAGCGGATCGGCCAGGTCGCCGATCACGTAGCCGGCGTCGTCGCCGAGCGCGGCGCGCGCCTCGGCGAGCATCGCCGGCGAGCCGTCCAGCAGCGTCAGCGAGGCATCGGGATGGGCGCCTGCCACAGCTCGCGCGAGCAGCCCCGTGCCGGCGCCGAGGTCGAGGATCCGGTGCAGCGGGCGCCCGGCCAGCGCGAGCGCGGCGATCGCCGTGCCGTAGAACGCGTCGTAGGAGGGAACCAGTCGCCGGCGCTGGGCCTCGTAGCCGGAGGCGTGCATCTCGAAGATTGCAGGGACATCGGCCATCGCTCCGGCACCGTACGACATCGGCGCCGCCGGCTACCGCCGCTGCAAGCGTCCTGGCACCGAGCGCGCCGTACCCCGGCGCACCGGAGTCCGGTGCGCCGCCGGCGGATCGGGCTGCCCGCCGCGGCGCGCGACGGCGCGCCCGGCGCCGCCCGCGGCCGCCGCCGCGAGCGCCGCAGCGACGATCTTCAGGCGCCGGTGCAGCCGGTCGAAGTGCATGACCTCCCAGCCCTCCTCGCGCGCGACGCGCGCCAGCGTCGTGTCGGGGTTGACGGCGACGGGGTGGCCGACCGCCCGCAGCATCGGCAGGTCGGACTCGGAGTCCGAGTAGGCGAAGCACTCCGCGAGGTCGAAGCCCTCGGCGGCGGCGAGCTCGAGGATCGCCTGCGCCTTGCCCTCGCGATAGGTGAACAGCCCGCCCTCGCGCCCGGTGTAGACGCCGTCGAGCACCTCCGAGCGCGAGCCGATGCCCCCGTCGAAGCTCAGCACGAGCGACAGCAGGCTCGCCATCTCGTGCGAGGCGGCGGTGCAGATGTAGATCGGGCGCCCGGCGTCCTGGTGGGCGTAGGCGACGGCGAGCATCTGCGGGTACAGGCGCGGCAGGACGCCGGCCAGCACGCGCGGGGCCAGCCGGCGCAGGTCGCGCTCCGGGACGCCCTGGATGTAGGTCCCCAGCCGCGCGCGGACCTTCGCCGTCCCGGCGTCGGTCGAGCCCCAGAGGCGAAACCGCAGCCCGTCGACGAGATCGCCGGCGAGGCGCCGGCGATCGATCATCCCCTGCTCGTACGCGGCGCGGACGAAATGCAGCCCGGACGACCCCGCCATGAGCGTGCGGTCGAGGTCGAAGAACGCGGCGCTGCGCGTGTCAGGCATCCACCTTGAGGATGATCGCGTCGCCCTGTCCTCCGCCTGAGCAGATCGCGGCGCAGCCCAGGCCGCCGCCGCGCAGGCGCAGCTCGTGCACGAGCGTGCCGATGATGCGCGCGCCCGAGGCGCCGATCGGGTGCCCCAGCGCGACCGCGCCGCCGTTGACGTTGACCTTCTCCTCGTCGATGCCGAGCATCCGCATCGAGTTCAGCGTCACGGAGGCGAAGGCCTCGTTGATCTCCCAGAGGTCGATGTCCTCGGCCGTCAGGCCGGCCTTCTCGAGTGCCGCCATGGCGGCGTTGGCCGGCGTCCGCGCGAGGTAGGCGAAGTCCTCGGCGGTCTGCGCCTGGGCGATGATCGTCGCGAGGATCTCCTTGCCGTTGGCGCGCGCCCACTCGTCGGAGGCGACGACGATCGCGCCGGCGCCGTCGTTGACGCCCGGCGAGTTGCCGGCCGTGTGCGAGCCCTCCTTGCTGACGAGGCCGCGCAGGCCGGCGAGCGACTCCAGTGTGCTGCCGCGGCGCGGCGCCTCGTCGACCTCGACCACGGTGTCGCCCTTGCGACCCTTGATCGTCACCGCGACGATCTCCTCGGGCAGCCGGCCGTTGTCGGTCGCCTCGATCGCGCGCTCGTGGCTGCGCAGCGCCCAGCGGTCGAGGTCCAGGCGGGTGATCTCCAGCTGATCGCCGATCTCGGTCGCCTCGTCGAACATCTGGCGGCCGCTGAACGGGTTCGTCAGCCCGTCGTGGACCATCGCGTCCAGCGCCTTGGCGTCGCCCATGCGCAGGCCGAAGCGCGCGCCGGGCAGCAGGTAGGGCGCCGAGGACATCGACTCCATGCCGCCGCCCACGCCGATCTCGACGTCACCGGCGCGGATCTGGGCGTCCAGGATGCCGACCGCGCGCACGCTGGAGGCGCAGACCTTGTTGATCGTCTCGGAGCTGACCTCCTTGGGGATCCCGCCCTTGATCTGCGCCTGGCGCGAGGGGATCTGGCCCTGCCCGGCCTGCAGCACCTGGCCCATGATCACGTGCTGGACCTCCTCGCCGCCGACGTCGGCGCGCTCCAGCGCAGCCTTGATCGCGATCCCGCCGAGCTCTGTGGCGTCGAGCGTCGAAAGGCCGCCTCCCATCTTCCCGATGGGGGTGCGGGCGGAGCCGAGGATGACGGTCTTGGGCATGGAGCGCTATCTCCAGTCTCGCGGTGGCACAGGCCGGGCAGTGTACGAGGTCGCTCCCGTGCGCGCGGAGTAGATTGCGGCCCCGTGATAGTCGAATCCACAACTGTTCTCCCGGCCGACGCCGACGCCGACACCGTCGTCGTCGGGGTGCTCGAGGACGAGAAGGTCCACCACGACGTCGACGGCATCCTCAACGGGCTCGTCGCGGCGGGCGAGGCGCGCGCCAAGCACCGTCACCTCGCCGTCGGCCACGCGGGCGCCAAGCGCTGGATCCTCGTGGGCCTCGGCAAGCGCTCCGAGCTCGACGCCGAGCGCGTGCGCGTCGCCGCGGCCTCCGCCTACGGCCGCGCGATGGAGCTCGGCGCGCGGCGCCTGTGCTGGGAGGTGCCGCACAAGGTGGGCACCGAGATCGCGGAGGCGATCGTCGAGGGGACGGTCCTCAGCGGCTACCGCTTCGATCGCTTCAAGGGCAAGCCGCCGGAGGAGCCGTCTGGCCTGGAGGCGCTCGTCATCAGCGCCCACGACGATCTCGCGACGGTCGTCGCCGAGGCCGAGATCGTGGCGCGGGCGGTCAACGCTGCGCGCAACCTGCAGAACACGCCCGCCAACGAGATGACGCCCACGCATCTCGCCGACGCGGCGCGGGTGCTCGGCGAGCTCGACGGCGTCACGGTGGAGGTCGAGGGCCGCGACGGCCTGGAGCGCCTGGGCATGGGCTCCTTCGGCGCCGTCACCCGCGGCGGGCCCGAGGAGCCGGCGCTCATCACGCTGCGCTACGACGGCGAGGGCGCCACCGGGCCCGTGCTCGGCCTCGTCGGCAAGGCCGTCACCTTCGACACCGGCGGGATCTCGATCAAGGGCGCCAGCAAGATGTCGGACATGAAGTTCGACATGTCCGGCGGCGCGGCGGTCCTCGGCGCGATCGAGGCGATCGCGGAGCTGCGCCTGCCCGTGCGCATCGTCGCGGTGGTCGGGGCGACGGAGAACATGCCGTCCGGGCACGCGATGAAGCCCGGCGACGTGGTGCGCGCCGCCAACGGCACGACGATCGAGATCATCAACACCGACGCCGAGGGCCGGCTCGTGCTCGCCGACTGCCTGACGCATGCGGTCAACCTCGGCGCGGAGCGGCTCGTCGACATCGCCACGCTGACCGGCGCGATCATCACGGCGCTGGGCAACACGCACGCCGGCCTGATGGCCTCCGACGACGACTGGGCCCGGCAGGTGCAGGACGCCGGCACGAGCACGGGCGAGCTCGTCTGGCGGCTGCCGCTGCACCCCGACTACGCCAAGGCGCTCGAGAGCGAGACCGCCGACGTCATGAACGTCAACGAGGCGCGCAAGGCGGGCTCGATCGTCGCCGCCGAGTTCCTGCAGCGCTTCACCGGCGGCGTGCCGTGGGCGCACCTGGACATCGCGGGCACAGCCTGGGGAGCCGGGCGCCCATACACGTCCAAGGGCGGCTCCGGCTTCGGTGTGCGGCTCTTCGTGGCGCTGGCTCGCTCGATGGCCGGCTGACGGCGCGAGGCGGCGCGGGCGCTGCGGTCAGTCGTCGCCGCCCTTGCCGCCGCCCTTGCCGGAGACGTCGCCGGCGGCTTCATGCGGGACCGTGGCCGTGGGGGCCGCGGCGACGGCCGGGGCCGGCGCCGGCGCGGGCGTGACGACGGGCCTGGGCTTCGGCTTGGCGGGCGTGCTGGCGGTGACCCGGGCCGGCGTGCTCGTTGCGGACACGCGGGGCTTGGTGGCGGTGGCGGTGGCCCGACGGGCCGGGGCCGTCGCAGCCGGCTTCGGGGCGCTGTTCGCCGCCGGCGTCGCCGCCCGCAGCGGTGCGACCGCCTGGGTCGGGTGCTTGAGGATGCTCCTGCGCAGCTTCGCCGTCGCGCGCTTGGCGCGGCGCGCCTTGGTCTTCGACACGGCGGCGGCCGGCGTGGGGACCGTCACCGTCCGCGCCGGCGGGGCCAGCGCCTCGCCGGCGGAGACGGGCTCGCCGGCAAGGCCGACGTCGGGCGTCGAGACGCGGCTCGTCGCCGAGGCCAGCGCCGCGGCGAGCAGGAGGCCGAGGACGCCGGCGGAGATCCAGATGAGGCGTTCGCGCATGGGCAATCAGGTTTTCAGACGGGCGGCAAAGGGCCGGTAAAGGGTGGCAGGCGCAGCGTCGCGCGCGCGCCGTGGCCGTCCGGGCGGTTGTCGATCTCCGCGTCGCCATGCCAGCAGCGCATGAGCTCGCGGGCGATGGCAAGCCCCAATCCGGTCCCCGACGGCCCGCTGCGCCCCGCGCTGCCGCGCGAGAAGCGCTCGAAGATCTGGTCCTGCTCGCCGTAGGCGAGGCCGATGCCCTCGTCGAGCACCTCGATCCTGCCGTCGAGCACCCGGATCTCCACGACCTCGCCGTTGGCGCCGTAGAGGATCGCGTTCTCGATCAGCGCGTCCAGCGCGCGCTCGAGGTCGGCACGGGCGATCCACA
>JAXDFS010000275.1:0-8132 GCA_034665465.1 Solirubrobacteraceae bacterium | reverse complement strand
GCAGCCGGCGCTCGATGCGGTGCGGCGGGACGGCGACGATGAGCTCGTCGCAGCGTTCATCCTGGAGGGTCTCCTCGACCGCGTCCATCAGATCGTGTCGGTGCGACACGGTGCCCTGCACCGGATGCCCGGCCGCCGCCTCGATGAGCGGAAGCAGCGCCGCGAGCTGAAGCTCCGCCCCGGCGACCTGCGCGTGGCGCTCGGGGTGCGTCGGATTGTATTCGGCACGCGCGGGGTTCGGGACGAGCATGTGAAACTCGGCCGGGCCGCGCGCGACCCGAGCCCGGATCGAGTCGAGCAGCTGTGGGGACGCGCCGACGCGGTCGGTGACGACCAGGACGCGGGCGGGGTCTGCGGGTTTCATGAGCCCTCCTTGGTTCGGCGTCCGGCGCGCGGGGGTCAGTGCGATCCCTCGTCGGGTGGACGGCTTCCGTGCGGCTACGTTGGCAGCGCAGCCGTACGCCGGCATCCGTGCGGACTACGGCCGCGACAGGCCGCCGCAGCTTCGGAGGCCGAGGCTGCGGACAACCCGCGGTCGAGCTGCGTGAAAGTCCCGATGCCGAACGGCCGGCTGCCTGCGACCTTCGATTCGCACATGCGCGCGCCGCAGACAGCTGCCGTCGACCTCTATTGGATTCCGCTCGGCTCCGGCGGGTGCTTCGTACGGTTCAACGGGCGCGTGTTCGAGTCCATCCAGGCCGCCCACCGGCATCGATCGCGGTGCGACCTCTACCACGCGGCGCTCGTGGTCTGCCTGAGCGGCGATCGCTACGCGATCGAGCTCGCGCCCTCACCCGACGCCGACGAGGCGAGCAGGGGTGTCTTGGCCACCGGTGCCGTGGGGAGCCGTCACCTCGGCTGGATGCGCCTCTTTCGCTACGAGGTCCGCTGCCGGCGGGATGGGTATATCGCCGACCTCGGCGACGCGTTCGGCGGAGCCCGCGTACTCAGCAGCGATCCGCAGATGGCCCGCCGCCTGGTGGACCTCGTCGCGGCCGTTCCCACGCCGGTGTGGGGCCGCGACGAGCTCGAGGCCGGCGAGATGTGGAACTCCAACTCCCTCATCGCGTGGCTCATCGCGAGCGCCGGCATCTCGACTGACGACCTTCGCCCGCCGCCGCACGGGCGCGCCCCTGGCTGGCGCGCCGGCCTCGAGGTGGCCGCCGCACCCCGGGTGGCTTGAACACGATGTCCAAGCCTCCGTCCATCCCGGCAGTCAGATCCTCGAGCATCGCCCTCGACGGCGAGGACCTGCTCGGGTTGTTCGTCGAGGGCGTCGAGGACTACGCGATCCTGACGCTGGACGCCGACGGGCGCGTGGCGAGCTGGAACGCGGGCGCGCAACGCTGCAAGGGGTATCGATCCGACGAGATCATCGGCCGGCACTTCTCGGTCTTCTACTCCGCCGCGGACATCGCCGCCGGCAAGCCCGAGCGCGAGCTCGAGATCGCCGCCGCCGAGGGTCGCCTCGAGGACGAGGGCTGGAGGGTGCGCCAAAACGGCGAGCGCTTCTGGGCCAACGTCGTCATCACCGCGCTGCGCGACGGCGCGGGCGCGCTGCGCGGCTTCGGCAAGATCACGCGCGACCTGACCGAGCGCCGCAGCGCCGAGCTCGAGCTGCGCGCAAGCGACGAGCGCTTCCGCTGCTCGTTCGACGAGGCGCCGATCGGGATGCTGATCATCGACCTCGACGGCCGCTTCGAGCGCGTCAACGACGCGTTCTGCGCGATCGTCGGCCACAGCCGCCGGCAGCTTGCCGGCCTGCGCGGCGAGAGCATCACGCATCCCGATGACACCGCCGCCGACGCCGAGGCGGTGCGGTCGCTGCTCGCGGGCGAGGCGACGTCGCAGATGTGCGACAAGCGCTACCTGCACGCAGCCGGGAATGCCGTCTGGGTGACGATCAACCTCACGCTCATCCGCGACCCCGAGGGCGAGCCGCTGCATTTCATCGCGCAGGTCCAGGACATCACCGCGCGCCGCAGCCACGATCGCCAGCTGCGTCACATGGCCGACCACGACCCGCTGACCGGCCTGCTCAACCGGCGGACCTTCGGGCGTGCGCTCGAGGACCACATGGCGCGGGTCGAGCGCTATGGCGCGGCCGGGGCGCTGCTGATGGTCGACCTCGATCACTTCAAGTACTTCAACGACACCCAGGGCCACAGCGCCGGCGACGAGCTGATCGTGCGCATCGCCCAGGGCCTGCGCTCGAGGTTGCGAGACAGTGACGTGATCGCGCGTCTCGGCGGCGACGAGTTCGCGGTGCTGCTTCCCGGCGAGGACGAGCAGGCCGTGCGGGTCGTCGCCGAAGCCCTGCTGCAATGCGTGCGCGACGAGGCGATGCCCGCGCTCATCGGCGAGCGCAAGCGCGTCACCGCCAGCATCGGCATAGCCTGCTTTGAAGACGGCGAGCGGGTGACTGCGGAGGAGATGGCGGTCAACGCGGACCTCGCGATGTACGACGCCAAGGAGGCCGGACGCGACCGCTTCGCCTTCTATCGCACCGATCAGCACGCCCGGCCGAGGATCGAGAGCCGCATGAAATGGGCCGAGCAGATCAACCACGCGATCGCCCACGACGGGTTCGAGCTGCTCGCCCAGCCGATCGTCCCCCTCGGCGCGAGCGGACCGCTCCAGTTCGAGCTGCTGCTGCGCATGCGCGACGCGCATGGCGATCTGATCCCGCCAGGATCGTTCCTCTACGTCGCAGAGCGCCTCGGGCTCATCGGGGACATCGACCGCTGGGTCACCGATCGCGCGATCGACATGCTCGCCGAGCAGCACGCGCTGGGACGCGACCTGCGCCTCGAGGTCAATCTCTCGGGCCACACCATCGGAGACGAGGGGCTCTTCGAGCTCATCGACGGGCGACTGCGCGAAACCGGCATCCCGCCCAGCCGGCTGATCTTCGAGGTCACGGAGACCGCAGCGGTCGCCAACATCGCCCATGCGGCGAGCTTCGCCGAACGGCTCTCGGAGCTCGGTTGCGGCTTCGCGCTGGACGATTTCGGTGCCGGCTTCGGCTCCTTCTACTACCTCAAGCACCTGCCCTTCGACTACCTGAAGATCGACGGCGAGTTCGTCCGCCACTGCGCCGAGAGCAAGACCGACCGGATCCTGATCTCCGCGGTCGTGCAGATTGCGAGAGGCATGGGCAAGCGCACGATCGCCGAGTTCGTCACCAACCAGGAGACCGTCGAGGTCCTGACGGGCCTCGGGGTCGACCATGGCCAGGGCTTTCACCTCGGGCGACCCGCGCCGCTCGCCGAGCACCTCGCCGCGCATGACGCGATGCTGAAGGTGTCGGCTGCTGCAACGGCGGCGTAGGGACTCGCGCGCGTCAGCGCACGAGGACGGCGATGCCTGCTTCGTGGCGATCGCGGGAGTTCGCCGCGACGATCTTGCGGGCGACGAGGTAGGGCGCGAGGTAGCTTCCGCTGACCTTCGCGGGCGCCCAAGAGAGTCGCTGCTCGGTCGCGGCGCCGTCGTCGTCGCCGCGCTCGCGGCGCAGGAAGCGCTCGCCGGTCCCGGTGAGCAGACGGCCCTGGAGCACCTGCGTCAGCGCGGGGACCTCGATGTCGGCTCCCGCCCGCCTTGCGATGTGGGCTGCGGTGACGTCGGCCTGCTCGCAGGCCAGGCCGCCCTGCTTGATCAAGCGATCCGTGGCGTCGCCGACGGCGTAGACATCGGCGAGACCGTCGACGAGACCGTTGTCGTCGACCGGGATGAAGCCCTGCGCATTCGACGGGACACCCTCGATGTCAGGACCCCCCAGCAGCGGCAGCGCGACGACACAGTCGACGGAGAACTCCCGCCCGGGCCCCGCCTCGATGTGCCCGCTCTTGGGGATCCGGGCGGCGACGCCGCGATGCACGCTGATGTGCGCGGCGGCGAGCAGGGCGGCGACGGCGCTGCTGGCCTGCGCCCCGAAGAGCTCGAGCGGCTCGCGCTCGGGCGTGAACAGGTGCACCTCCGCGTCGTCGATGTTCATCGACCAGACGTCCTCGGCCGTCATGAGCGCGAGCTCGTAGAGCGGCAGCGGCCAGGAGCATCCCGGGGGCACCACGAATGCGACCGAGCGCGACCAGCCCTGCTCGAGGTCGGCGAGGATGCCGTTCAGCGCGGTGGGATGGGAGCCGAAGGTCAGCGCGTGCAGGAAGGCCGGCACGGCGCTGGCGCCGGGCGCGAGCACGAGCACGTCGTAGGCGAGGTGCTCGCCGGTCGTCAGTGTCACGGTGTGGGCTGCGACATCGACGCGCCGGACGGCACCGCGGATGAATTCACCGGAGTGCTCGTGCATGACGCCGGTCAGCGGCAGGCGAGCAGCGTGGCCGCGGCCGAACGGCGCGGCGACCGTCATCGGACGCAGCAGGAAGTCCGGCTCGGGGGCGACAAGCGTGACGCGCAGCTGCGCATCGGCGAGGTCGTGCAGGGCCAGGACGGCTTCGATCCCGGCGATGCCTCCGCCGACGATCAGGACGTGCAGTGGAGAGATGCGGGGGAGATCGGTCATGCCACGATCCTCGCGCGCCGCGCTCGCGCCGCCATCGGGGTGTCCTGCGCGTCGCAGTCCGTGGGGGCTACTGAGACCGCGCTCGCCGAGTCAGCGCAGCGGCAGGGTCAGCGCGACGACCGTCCCGCCATCGGCGTGGGGACGGACGCGCAGGCTGCCCCCTCCGAGCTCGGCGCGCTCGCGCATGCCGGTGATCCCGTAGCCGGCCGCGCGGCCGGCGGCACGGGTCTGCAGCCCGCCCCCGTCGTCGCGCACGCTCAGCTCGAGCGCCGCGGCCGATGACCGCAGCACGATCTGCACGCGCGTCGCCGCCGCATGCTTGACGACGTTCGTCAGGGCCTCCTGGGCGACCCGATAGGCGATCGTCTCGAGCTCGGCGTCGAGCCGGCGCTCGCCGAGGCGCAGGTCGAGCTGCAGCTCGAGGCCGTGGCGGTCGGCGACTCGCTCGGCGAGCGTGCGCAGCGCCGGCTCCAGGCCGAGCTCGTCCAGGGCGGGCGGGCGCAGGTCGGCGATGATGCCGCGCAGCGCCGCGATCTCCTGCGCGAGCTGGGCGACGGCCGCCTCGATCTGATGACGCGCACCGTCGGGGTCGCCGCGCAGCGCCGCAGTGAGGGCGAGCTTCGTCGCCCCCAGGCCCTGCAGCGTCTCGTCGTGCAGGTCGCGCGCCCAGCGCCGGCGCTCGGCCTCCGCGGCGCCGAGCGAGTCGCGCAGCCGCTGCGCCTCGACGCTGCGCGCGGTCGCGACGGCGGTCGCGGCGCTGGCCGCGAAGGAGCGCAGCGCGCGCTCGTCGTCGTCGTCGAACGTCGCCGCCTGGCCGATGTGGTCGAAGGCGGCGAGCACCCCCAGGCCGCGGCCGCGGAAGACGAGCGGTACGAGCAGGGCGCTGCGCGCACCCTCCAGGCCGAACTGCGCGGGGTCGACCATGAGCCCGGTCGCCACGTCGTCGACGCGGATCGGCTCGGAGCTGCGCAGCGCCGCGCCCGACGTGGAGCCGTCGAACGGGATCTCGGCATGCTCGGGCGGCGCGGCGTTGCCGGCGTGGGCGGCCAGGCGCAGCACGTCACCGTCGACGAGCCAGATCAGCAGCGCGCCGGAGTCCACCAGCGCCCGGCCGCGCTTGACGATCAGCTCCAGGACGCGATCGAGGTCGGTCTCCCCGCCCAAAGCCAGCGCGATGTCCTGGGCGGCCTCCATGCCCTCGACGGCGCGCTCGAGCTCTGCCCGCCGGCGCTCGGATGTTCCGAACAGCCTGGCGTTGTCGATCGCGATCGCCGCCCACTCGGCGAGGACGACGGCCGCCTCGAGATCGTCGTCGTCGAAGTCGTCGGCGCCCTGCTTCTCGGTGAGATAGAGGTTCCCCCAGGCCTGCCCGCGGACCACGATCGGCGCGCCGAGGAAGCTGCGCATCGGCGGGTGGCCGGGCGGGAAGCCGTAGGAGCGCGGGTGCTCGGAGACGTCGCTGAGACGGATCGGCACCGGCTGGTCGATCAGCAGGCCCAGGATCCCGCGCCCACGGGGAAGATCACCGATGACGTCGTGGACCTGAGGCTCCTCCCCCGCGGTCAAGAACTGCGCCAGCTCGCGCCGCTCGTCGTCGAGCACGCCGAGCGCGGCGTAGCGCGCGCCGCACAGCTCGCGGGCGGTCTGCAGCACGCGCTCGAGGAGCACGTCGAGGTCGAGCTCTGCCGTCAGCGAGCGACCGACGTCGAGCAGCTGACGCAGGCGGTCGGCATTGTCCAGTCGGCGATCGTCGCCTGCGGCGGGCAGGGGGATGAGACCGAGCATAGGGCGCCGATCGACCCGGGCTCGCGGGCCTCGCATCACCGGAGGCGTAGGGTCAGCCGCGTGTCGCCGATCCGCATCGTCCTCGCTGATGACCATGGCGTCGTACGCGCCGGGCTGCGCCTGCTGCTCGGAGAGGACCCCGACTTCGAGGTCGTGGCGGAGGCCGCCGACGTCGACGCCGCACTGCGCGCGGTCCTCGGGCACAAGCCCGACGTGCTCGTGCTGGACCTCAACATGCCCGGCGAGCTGACCTCGCTGGAGGCGCTGCCCGGCGTGATCGAGCGATCCCCGGAGACCAAGACCGTGATCCTCACCATGCAGGAGGACCCCGAGTACGCGCGCCGCGCCCTGCGCGCCGGCGCCCTCGGATACGTCCTCAAGGACGCGGCCGACGCCGAGCTCGTCGAGGCGGTGCGCCGCGCCGCCGGCGGCGGGACCTACCTCAACCCGACGCTCGGCGCCCGCCTGGCGACGATCCCCGAGCACCCGGCCGGGCCGCCGGGCGGGCTGTCCGAGCGCGAGTCGGAGGTCCTGCGGCTCATCGCCCTCGGCCACACGAACGCCGAGATCGGCGAGCAGCTCTTTCTCTCCGTGCGGACGGTGGAGACGCACCGCGCGCACATCCAGCAGAAGCTCGGCCGGTCGACCCGGGCCGAGCTCGTGCGCTATGCGCTCGACGAGGGGTTGCTCGACGGCGCCTGACAGGTGGGCGTCGCGGCGATGATCGTCGCCTCGAAGAAGGGCCTGTAGCGGGGGGTCCCGTACCCCCAGCCGACCGTGATGTCGCTGGGCAGCAGGAGCGAGCCGAAGCGCCGCTCGGCGTGGACGTCGCCGCCGAACGGCGCGTAGCCGAAGCCGGAGCGCCCGGACCTGCCCCAGCGCATCACGCAGACGCTGCGCACGGCTCCCGCGTCATCGATGCGCAGGCGCAGCTCGGCCTGCTCGGGCGCGACCGCGAACCGCGCGACGATCAGCTCGTCGCTCTCGGCCCGCCACGACACGTCGGGCCCGGGAACCAGCGTCCCCGGCACCCAGATGCTCTCGGCCGCCGCGCGCCCGGCGGCGGCGCGCGCGGTGTCGCGACCGTCGCCGTGCATGAGCCGCAGGCCGCGCAGCAACCGCACGTCGGTGCTGCCCCGGCCGCGCGCGCAGCGGTCGGCGACGTGCAGCACCTGCAGCGGTCCGATCCCCGCTCGCGCCCGCCAGAGGAAGTCGTGGCCGCAGAAGTCCTGCTGGGCGGTGAACGACAGCCAGCAGCCGACCTTGATGCGGCCCCGGGACGCCATGAGGATGCCGGTCGGCGGGGGAGCATCGCTGCCCAGGGCATGCAGCAGGTAGCGCCGCACGGGCTCGTCGACGCCGGCGAAGGGCACGCGACGGCGCACGGGAATCGAGACCGTGACGATGCCGTCCCGGCGCGCCTCGGTGTGCTCGCCGTGCTCGCGCAGCACCGCGAGCGTGTCCGCGCTGGCTGGCAGCACGTCGGCGTAGAGCTCGCGCAGCCCGTAAGCGCCACCGATCTCCAGCAGCCGCTCGAGCAGGGCGCCGGCGATGCCGTGGTGGCGCCACGGCCGGGCGACCTCGAAGGCGACCTCGCCGCGCCCGTCGGGCAGCGGGATGATCGCGGCATGACCGACGGGCTGCTCGCCTGAGAAGGCGAGCAGCCCGATGGCCGAGGAGCGCTCCGGGTGGGCGGCCCAGCCGGCCGCCCGGCGGATGTCGGCCACCGCGCTGAACCAGCGCAGCAAGCGCGACTCCGGGTCCAGGCCGACGATCAGGTCCTCGATCGCCGCTTCGTCGCCGGCACGGACCTCGCGGATGCAGACGGCCG
>JAXDFS010000274.1:0-5537 GCA_034665465.1 Solirubrobacteraceae bacterium | reverse complement strand
GACGTCGGTGTCGTTGCCCAGCACACCCACGGCGCCCGTGCCGGAATCCTCGACAACCGTCGCCGAGTCATCGACCGCAACCGGCGGATCGTCCACCGGCGCCACCACGACCGTACGCGTCGCCACGCTGCTCGCCGCCGCGCCATCGTCGGTCGCCTGCCAAGAGATCGTGCGAATCAGAGCCGACGGCGTGTCCGAACCGTTGGCATACGTCACATCGCGCAGCGCCGACTGGTAGGCGGCCGGCGATGCCGCGCCGCTGAGCGTCAGCGTGTCACCAGCGGCCACAGCCGTGATGAGCGGATGCGCGAGCGAATTCGCCAGCGCCAGCACGTCCTGCGCCCCCGCATAGTTCGCCGAGATCCGGACCGTCGCCCCGCTGATCGACGACGAATCCGCATCGACCAACGTCAGCCCAGCCGCGACCGCCATAGGCGGATCGTTCTCCGTGTACCCCAGCAGCCCCGCGCCCGCCGTCAGGACGGGCGCATCGTTGACCGCCGCGACCGCGATCGCCTTCGTCGCGGGCGCACTGGCGAGCTCGCCGTCGCTGACCGTGAACTCGATGGCCTTGGAGGCCGACGGGTTGTCGCCCGCGTGCCGGTAGGCGACCGACCGCAGCGCCGACTGGTAGTCGGCCTTGGGCGCCGATCCGGTCAGGGTGAGCACGCCGGTCGTGCTGTCGTAGGCGCCGGCGATGCCGGGCACGGCGACGAAGACGAGCTGGTCGCCGGTCTGGAAGCCGCCGGCGATGCGGACGACCGCGCCCTCGATGTTCGCGTCGTCGGGGTCGCTGACCGTCAGCGCCGGATCGACGGGCGTCGTCGCGCCCTCGGTGTTCGCGGTCGCGCCCGTGCTCGTCGCGACGGCCGGGGCCGCGTCGGCGTGCGCGACGGCTGGGGCCTCGCCGGTGTTCGCGACTGCCGGAGCCTCGTCGACGTTCGCGACGGCGATCGTCAGCGGCGTCTCGAGCGTTGCGCCCTTGCCGTCGGAGACGCGGACGCGGATCGCGAGCGCCGGACGGGTCTCGAAGTCGAAGCTCGCGGAGGTGCGCAGCGTGGCGCCGTCGATCGCGAACGACGCGTTGTCGTCGGCGCCGGGACCGGGGACGAGCGAGAAGCTCTGCGTGTCAGCGGGATCGGGGTCGGTCGCCGTCAGCGTGCCGACGATCGTGCCGGGGGGCCGGTTCTCGGCGACGGTCGAGCCCGTCAGCAGCAGCGACGTCGGCGCCCTGTTGCCGGGCGCCGCCCGGTGTGGCGCGACGACCTTCAGCGCGATGATCTCGCGCGACTTGGACCGGCCGGGGCCGGCTGTGACGCGGAGGTTGAGCTTGGAGCCCGTCGGGACGTTGGAGAGCCTGCGCGTCAGCGTGCGGGTGCCCGGCTTGAGCTGGACCGCGGCCCAGGCCTGCAGCTTGCGCTGGTGGTCGCGGATGACCGCGAGGCGCACCTGGACCGGTCGCTTGTTCGTGATCCTGACGCTGACGACCTTGCCGGTCAGGCTCGCGCTCTTGGCGCTGAGGCCGAGGGCGCTGAGCTTGCGGTAATGAAAGGACGCGGCGGAGGCGGAGGCGATGCCCGTGAAGGCGAGCAGGAGACTGGCGACGGCGGCGAGCCGGCAGGCACGGCGAAGCGATACGGGTGGGATGACGGCATCCGTTCCATGGAGGAGGTCGAGGGGACCTGCGGCGCCGCGCTGCTCGCCACGGCGTCTATCGGCAGGTCCATGCCGCGCCTAAAGGTCCGACGTCGTGCACGACTTCGCCCCGCGACCGTGCACGAACAGGCACCAGACGCCGCACGGCCATCGCAGACGGCGGCCCTGAGGCCCCCCGTGTCAGGCGTCCGGCGGCTCGGTCGCCGCGATGACGATCGCCGCCTGCAGCAGGCCGAAGACCGCGCGCGTCTCGTCGCCCACGGGCCCCGCGATGAGCTGCTCGGCGTCCTCGAGCATCGCGTCGATCCGGCGCACCGCGGGCTCGGCGGCACCGGGCGCCGGATCGCGTGCGACGCAGCGCGCCATCGCGATGAACGGCGCGGTCTTTGCCGGGTCCGGCGGCCAGCTTCCCCCGATCGCCGCGCCGAACGCCATCATCAGGTACGCGCCCATGCGCAGCAGCGGGCCTGCGACCGGCCGCACCGACTCCAGGCGCGGCGGGCGCGGCACGGGCAGCGGGCGGCGCTCGAGGACCGCGGCCATCGTCCCGCCTGCGATCAACCGGCAGTCGTCCTCGTCCAGGCCCGCCAGCGCCGCCACCCGCAGCGCCTGGAAGAGGCCGCTGGCCGGCCGGCCGTAGGGGACGTCGGACGCGAAGACGACCCGCTCGGCCGGCACGCGCGCGAACAGCTCCACGACGTCGAAGGCCGAGAAGCACGAGGTGTCGTACAGCACCGCCGGGTGCTCGGCGAGCCTCTCGGCGAACATGCCCTGGCCCGCGATCGCCGCGTGCGCGAGCACGAGCGGGACCTCGGTGTGGCGCAGCGCGACGTCCGCCAGAGCGTCCATCGGCGCCATCCCGCGCCCGGCGTGGACGAGGATCGGGACCCCGGCGCCGGCGGCGATCGCGAAGATCCCGTCCATCTCAGGCCGCGTGAACGCAAACGCCTGCGCGCGCGGATGCAGCTTGATCCCGCGTGCGCCGAGCGCCAGGCAGCGCTCCGCCTCGCCGAGCGGGTCGTCGGCGGGATCCAGCCGGCAGTAGGGGATGATCCGGCCGCCGCTGTCGCGCGCCCATTCGAGCACGCGGTCGTTGGGGACGCGGTAGGCCGGGTCGCGGTCGGGGTCGTGCAGCGGGAATGTGCAGGCCCGCGTCCCAGGCCCCACGACGTCGAGGTGGGCGAGCAGCTCGTCGCGCGTCAGCGACTGGCCGTCCTCGTCGGCGCCCAGGTGCGTGTGCGCGTCGATGACGTCGGCGCCCGGCGGGAGCAGGCGCGTGAGCTCCTCCATGACCCCGGCGAACGCGCTCATCGGTGAGATCGTCGTCACGGGCCGTACGGTACCCGCCTCCAGACGCGGCAGGCCGACTGGCGCCGCCGGGCTACTCGGGACGCGGTGCGGCCGCGCGGACCGCGCGGCGCACGGCGTCGCGCAGGTGCTCGGGCTTGGCGGCCTTCGGCATCCAGCCGTCGGTCTCCAGGCGCTCGGCCTCCTTCTGGAGGCTGACCTGCGGCATGTTCGAGATCAGGACGATCGCGAGCTCGGGAGCGCGCTCGCGGATCTGGCGGACGAGCACCGCCGGCTCTGGGACGTCGGGCAGGACGAGGTCGAGCAGCAGCACGTGCGCCTTGCACTCGCCGACCTCCGAGAGGCCCTCCTCACCGGTGCTCGTCGTCGACACGACCTCGATGTCGCCGTCCTCCTCCAGGACGTGACGGAGGAAGTACTTGACTGCCCGAGCGTCGTCGCAGACCGCTACCCGGATGGTCTCGTCCATGGTGCGGCAGGCTACAGGAGGCCCTGGGCGCGCAGGAACTCGGTTGCGACGGCGCGGGGGGTCCGGTGAGCGATGTCGACGGCCGCGTTCAACCGCAGCATCCGAGCGGTCGTGAGCTTCGCGCTGACCGCGTCGACGACCGCCTGCAGGCGCGGGCCGTGGGCCGCCAGCGCCTTCTTGCTGATGATCGGCGCGGCGTGTTGCAGCGCGAAGAGGCCCTTGGGGTCGTCGAGCACCTGGTAGCGCTTGCCGGCGAGCTGGCTCTCGGTGGTGAAGACGGCGGCGACGTCGACGCGCCCCGAGTCCAGCGACGAATAGCGGTCGCCGAACCCCAGGCGCGAGAACCGCGGCTTGTGCACGCCGTACACCTGCTCGAGGCCGACCAGGCCCTCGAAGCGCGCCGAGAACTCCTTCGGGGCGCCGATGCGCACCTTCGGCGCCAGCCGCTTGAGGTCGGCGAGGCTGCTCGCAGAGTGGCGCCGCGCGTACTTCGGCGTCACCGCGAGGGCCTCGGAATCGCTGAACGGCGTGGGCGTCAAAAGAGTGAAGCCGTTGCCCTCCTCGAACTTCTTGGCCCGCTGGTAGGCGGCGTCGGGGCTGCGCGGGCGGTTGGTGTCCTGCGCGATCTCCGACAGCAGCGTGCCGATGTACTCGGGATACATGTCGATCGTCCCGTTGACGAGCGCCTGGTGGGTGACCTCGGAGCTGCCGATGTTGCTCGTCAGCCTGACCGCGATCCCCTTCGCCCGCAGCGCCTGCGCGTAGAGCTCGCCCAGGATGAACTCCTCCGTGAAGTTCTTCGTGCCGATCCGCAGCGGGGGACCCGCCGGCGTGGTGACGACCGGGGTGGTGGCTGTCGCGACGTCGACGTTGGCGCCTCCGCTGTCGCTGCCGCAGGCGGCGAGGCCGAACGCGATCGTCGCGAGCAGGGCCGGCCAGGCGACGCGCATGCGCGCGACGCTCATGCGCTCCCCCGCGCCCCGGCCGGCGCGGCGGTGCGGGTCTCGGCGGCCCGCTCGGCGCCGGGGATGGTGAAGTAGAAGACGCTGCCCTCGCCGGGGGTGCTCTGCACCCAGATGCGACCGCCGTGCTGATCGATGATGCGCTCGCAGACGGCGAGCCCGATCCCGGTGCCGGCGTAGTCCTCCTCGCCGTGCAGGCGCTGGAAGGGCTCGAA
This sequence comes from Solirubrobacteraceae bacterium, assembly GCA_034665465.1. Taxonomy (GTDB): domain Bacteria; phylum Actinomycetota; class Thermoleophilia; order Solirubrobacterales; family Solirubrobacteraceae; genus CADCVQ01. The sequence goes on along the minus strand of JAXDFS010000274.1, from coordinate 927 downwards.
GATGCGCTTCGTGTGCTCGGGCTTCATGCCGATCCCGTTGTCGCGCACGCGGAAGCGCCACAGCTCGCCGTCGGGCTCTGCGTCGATGCTCACCACCGGCCGGCTTTCACGGGTGAACTTCACCGCATTTCCCACGAGGTTCTGAAACACGCGACACAGGTTCCCACGGTCTGCAAGCACGACCGGCAGCTCTCCGACCTCGATCTGCGCCCCGGTCTCCTCGATCGCTCCGGCCAGCCGCTCGAGCGCGTCCTGGACCACGACCGCCGCGGGCACCTCCTCGACGGTCAGCGTGCCGCGCCCCGCGCGCGAGTACTCGAGCAGATCGCGGATCAGGGCGCGCGCCTGCTGGGTCGCGTCGCGGATTCCCTCGATGAGGTCCGGCTCGCCCTCGCGCTCGGACCCGCGCCGGCGCTCGATCAGCTCGGTGTACATCGAGATCGTCGTGAGTGGCGCCTGCAGGTCGTGCGAGGTCACCGATGCGAACTGCTCGAGCTCGGCGTTGGAGCGCGAGAGCTCGGAGTTGGACCGCTCGAGCTGCGCGCGCCCGCGGGCGAGCGAGTCCGCCATCGCGTTGAAGCCTTGCGCGAGCGCCCCGAGCTCGTCCTCGCGCTCCTCGGGCACACGGGTGTCGAGGTCGCCGGCCGCCAGGCGGCCCGTCGCCGCGGCCACGGTGAGCACCGGTCCGACGACGAGCCGGCGCAGGTACAGCGTGAAGCCGACGGCGATCGCGACGAGCAGCACCAGACCACCGATGCCGGCCTCGATCGCCCGTGCCGAGCGCGACTCGGCACGATCGGTGCGATCGGCGATGACCGCGCGCTCGCGCGCGAAGAGCTTCGCCAGATCCCCGCGGACGGTGCCGAGTCGCAGGCGGTCGTCGTCGGCGGTCAGCTGGCTGCGGGCCTGGTCGAGGTGCTCGCGCGC
>JAXDFS010000273.1:0-22256 GCA_034665465.1 Solirubrobacteraceae bacterium | reverse complement strand
GAGATCTTTCCGGGGATGCGTAATGAGAATGCGCAGTTGGCGAAGTTCATCGATGAGGGCGGCAAGGTGTTTGCGTGTCGGTTGGGGCTGTCGTTGCATGGGGCGCGTGAGGAGGATTTGATGGAGGGCGTGATTCCGTGACATCCGTTGGATATGCAGGACGCGATGATCGAGTACTCGCGCAAGGGCGCGATCATCAACACGACCTGGATGTTCTGAGTTGGCCGATCTTGCGCTGCGCTCCGAGCTGGCCGTCCACGGGCTGCGCGCCGACCCCCCGCTGCACCGCCGATCCGGCGCCGGGCCCAGCGACGACGGGCACTGGGTGCTGCAGGGCCTGCCCGCGAGCGTCCCGATCAAGCCGGACTCCCCGTGGGCGCGCTCGCAGGAGGGCGTGCTCACCCGCAACGGCATCGTCGTCGAGGCCGAGCTCGCGCCGATCGACCGCCCGCGCTTCTATGACCTCGAGACCGCGGACGGCGTGCCCTACGAGCAGATCGCGCGGCTGCACGGGCGCCACGTGCTTGCGACGACCGTGGTGCAGACCTGCGTCCGCTACGCCGACGAGCAGACGCGCTGTCGCTTCTGCACGATCGAGGAGTCGCTGCGCGCGGGCACGACGACCCAGGTCAAGCGCCCCGCGCAGATCGCCGAGGTCGCCGAGGCCGCCGTGCGCCTGGACGGCGTGCGCCAGCTCGTCATGACGACCGGCACCTCCAACGGGCCCGACCGCGGGGCCCGGCATCTCGCGCGCTGCGTCGCCGCGGTGCGCGCGGCCGTGCCCGGCCTGCCGATCCAGGTCCAGATCGAGCCGCCGGGCGGCCTCGGCTGGATCGAGCGCCTGCGCGAGGCAGGCGCCGACGCGATCGGCATCCACATCGAGAGCCTCGACGAGGACGTGCGCCGGCACTGGACGCCCGGCAAGGCGACGGTGTCGATCGAGCGTTACGAGGTCGTGTGGACCGAGGCGGTGCGCGTCTTCGGGCGCAACAGGGTCTCGACGTACCTGCTGATCGGCCTCGGCGAGAACCCCGACCAGCTCGTCAGCGGGGCCAAGCGGCTCATCGCCATGGGCGTCTATCCGTTCGTGGTGCCCTACCGGCCCCTGCAGGGGTCGCTCGCCCACGCCGATGGCGTGCCGGCGCCGGGTCACGACCTCGTCGCCGACGTCTCCGACCGCGTCGGGGCCGCGCTGCGCAAGGCGGGCATGCGCGGGGTCGACCAGGCCGCCGGCTGCGCGGCCTGCGGCGCGTGCTCCGCCCTCGGAGCCGTCGGCGGATGACGCCGACGGCGGCCGACCTCGTCCAGCGCCTCGGCGGGCCCGGTCCCCGGCCCGCCGGGCCGGCGCCGTTTCTCATCGTCCGCGCCGAGCCCGGCAGCGACCGGCTCACGGCCTACTGGGCACTGCGCCGCCGGGCCTTCGTCGAGCAGCAGGAGCTCTTCGCACGCAACGACCGCGACGAGCACGATGGTGCGGCACACACCATCGTGCTCGTGGCCGTCGCCGCCGGCGGCGAGATCCTCGGCGGCGTGCGGCTGCACCCGGAGGGCATCGACTCGGGGCTGGGCTGGTGGCGCGGCAGCCGCCTGGTCGTGGGCGCGGACGCGGGTGCCGCGCGCGGGCGCGTCGGGTCGGCGCTCGTGCGGTCGGCCTGCGTCGCGGCCGGCGACGCGGGGGCGCTGCGCTTCGACGCCCACGTCCAGGCCGAGCATGTGCGCTTCTTCGGCCGCCTGGGCTGGGAGCGGGTCCGGCCGTTGGGCGGGCACCCGGTCGCGCACGAGCTCATGCGCTGGCCGGTCGATCGCTTCGAGGCGCTCGTCACGGCGACGAAGTCCGTGCTCGGCCCCCTGCTGTCAGACCTGCTCGACGCGGGCGACGGCTGGTGCGGCGACGACGGCGTCCCCGTGCCCGGCAGCAGCCTGGTTGCGGCAACCGACGCGATCCTGCCCGCGATGGTCGAGCGCGACCCGGAGTGGGCGGGCTGGTGCGGGATGCTCGTGACCGCCCACGACCTCAGCGCGATGGGCGCCCATCCGGTCGGCGCGATGGACACGATCGGCGCGGGCGACGCCGCGCACGCCGAGCGCATCGTGCGCGGCCTGCGCGCGGGATCGCAGGCCTTCGGCCTGCCGGTGCTCGGCGGCCACACGACGCTCGGCGTGCCCGGCTCGCTCGGCGTCACCGGCCTGGGCAGCACGGATCGCCCGGTCCCGGCCGGCGGCGGGCGCCCCGGCGACGACCTGACGCTCACGGCCGACCTCGACGGCGACTGGCGCCCCGGCTACCGCGCGCGCCAGTGGGACAGCACGACCGGCCGCACGCGCGAGGAGCTCGGCGCGATGCTGGGCGCCGTGGCCCGGGCGCAGCCGCATGCCGCCAAGGACGTCAGCATGGCCGGGACGGTCGGCACCGCCGGGATGCTCGCCGAGGCCTCGGGCTGCGGGGTCGAGATCGACGTCGCGGCCGTGCCGCGGCCGCGGGACGTCGGTGCAGGCGACTGGCTCACCTGCTTTCCGGGCTTTGCGATGCTCACCGCCGACCGTCGCGGGGCGCCGCCGCTGCCGGCCGGGCCGGCCACCGGGGCACCCGTCGGCAGGCTGCAGGCGCAGCCCGGCGTGCGGCTGCGCTGGCCCGACGGCGATGTGACGCTCGCCGTCGCCGGCCCCGTCACCGGCCTCGGGCCCGCGCGCCGGGCGCCCGCGTGAGAGAGCTCGTCGTCGCAGCCGTCGCAGCGGCCTTCGGGGGCGACGTCGACGCGAGCTTTCGCACGATCGAGCGCGCCCTCGGCGAGGCCCGGGTCTGTGGCGCGCGGCTGGTCGTGCTTCCGCACGGGGCGCTTCCATCGCTCGACGACGAGGGCAGCGCGCTCGAGCGCCTTGCGGCGCTCGCCGGCGATCTGACAGTGTGCGCCGGCATCGCGCCCGGCGAGCGCGCGGCCGGGGACGCCGTCGCCGCCTGCGTCTCGGGCGACGGGCTGCTCGGCCGGCAGCGCAGGGTGGCGCTGCTTGCGGACGGCCGCCTGGCACCGGGGGCCAGGCTGGGCGCGTTCGACACCCCGGTCGGGCGCGTCGGCATGCTCGTCTGCGACGACAAGCGCCTTCCGGGGGCGGCCCGGGCGCTCGCGCTCGACGGCGCCGAGATCCTGGCGTTCCTGTCGGCCTGGCCCTGCAGCGGCGCGGACGCCGACGGCTGCCTGCAGGACGACAGCGAGTGGCGCCTCTCGGAGCTCTGGGACCGGGCGCGGGCGGCCGAGAACCAGGTCTTGGTCGCTGCGGCCAACCAGAGCGGCAGCCGCGGCGCAACGCGCTTTCTCGCCGGCGCGCGGATCGTCGGCCCCGACGGTGACCCGCTGGCGGCGACCGGGACCGGCTGCGGCATCGCGCTCGCCCGCCTCGACCTCAGGGGCGTCCTGGCCCGCGCCCGCCGCGCGATGGCGCCGCTGCGCGACCGGCGACCCGACGTCTACCGGCTCGCCGCCGCGCTGCCGGCGTGAGCGCGCGCGCCATCGATCGACCGGTGATCGTCATCGGCGCCGGCCAGGCCGGGCTGGCGACGAGCTACTGCCTCAAGCAGCGAGGCATCGAGCACACGGTGCTCGAGCGCGACCGGCTCGGCCAGGACTGGCGCGAGGCGCGCTGGGACTCGCTGCGCCTCGTGACGCCCAACTGGCAGTGCCTGCTGCCCGGCTTCCCGTACGACGGCCGCGATCCCGACGGCTTCATGGACCGCGACGAGGTCGTCGACCACCTCGAGGCCTACGCCGCCTCCTTCGACGCGCCCCTGCTGGAGGGCGTGACGGTCACCGAGCTGCGCCGCGATCCCGAAGGTGGCTTCGAGCTCTCCACCAGCGGCGGGGAGTTCACCGCCGGTCAGGTCGTCATCGCGACGGGCGCCCACCACGTCCAGCGCATCCCGCGCTTCGCCGAGCGCCTGCCGCCCTCGATCGAGCAGCTGGGCTCCGCCGACTACCTCGACCCCGACGAGCTGCCGGAGGGCGACGTACTGGTCGTCGGGACGGGCCAGTCGGGCTGCCAGATCGCCGAGGAGCTGCACCGGGCGGCGCGCACCGTGCACCTGTGCGTCGGCGGGGCGCCGCGCGTCCCGCGCTCCTACCGCGGGCGTGACGTGGCCGCCTGGCTGGAGGACCTCGGCGCCCACGACCTCACGGTGCGCGAGCACGAGCTCGGCGAGGGCGTGCGATCGCGCGCCGACGCGTACGTCACCGGCGTCGACGGCGGGCGCGACATCGACCTGCGCCGGCTCGCCCGCGAGGGGATGCGTCTCTACGGCCGGCTCATGGACGTCGAGGACGCGGTCCTGCGGTTCGCCTCCGACCTCAAGCACAACCTCGACGCCGCCGACGCCGCCGCCGATGCCGTCAGAGACGCCATCGACGCGCACGTCGCCGCCCACGGCATCGACGCGCCCGGCGAGGCGCGCAGGGGCCCGGCCTGGGTGCCCGGCGTGCAGCCGCGCGAGCTCGACGTCGAGGCGGCGGGCATCCGCAGCGTCGTCTGGTGCACAGGCTTCGACACCGATCACCAGTGGGTCCAGGCACCGATCTTCGACGGTGCCGGCCGGCCGTGTCACGAGCGCGGCGCGACCGGCGTCGCGGGCCTGTACGTGGTCGGCCTGCCCTGGCTTCACAGCTGGGGATCGGGGCGCTTCGCCGGCATCGCCCGTGACGCGGAGCACCTCGCGGAGCTCATCGAGCTCGGCGATCGCAGGGCGACCGTGACACGGCTGCCGCGCCGGCGTTCGGACGCTGAGGGCCGCGCGACGGCGCCGTGACCGCCGCGCCGCGGGATCAGGCGACGCGGCGATCAGGCTGCCGTCAGCCGGAGCTCGGCGACCGCCCGCCTCCGGGGGGATCGGGGCGAGATGGCCTTGCCGGCCGGCGGATCGGGCGCGGCGGGGGCTGCCCGCGGCCGCGCGGCGCACTCCCGCGAGTCCGCGGCGCCGGGCGCGTGACCTTCACGGGCGCCGGGCCTGAAGAAGGGCGCGCACGCGTGCGAATCCGAAGGCGCGCCTGGAATGCACGTCGCGGCAGCGCGGCGGGCGCAGCAGGTGGGCGGGATGTCCGTGTCGATGCGTAGAGCGATCTTCCATGCCGACGATGTTGCCCGCGCACGACGAGGCGGTCCTTCGACCGCGGTCGCAAATCTGGCCGCGAATCCTGGACGAGATGTAGGTCGCCGCCGGGGCCGATGCGCGGCGTTCTAGCGTTGGGCGACAGCGCTCATGAAACGGGCGCGATCGGCCGATATGGCGACCATGAAAGGGTCCCTCGCCCGCATCGCAGTCTTCGCTCTCCTGGCGCTCGCCGGGATCGTGGGCGTCCACGCGTCGCCGGCCGGCGCGGCCACGCCCTTCCGCCTGCCCTCGCTGCTGAAGCCCAAGCCGGCGCCGGTGCCGGTGATCGCGCCGGTCGCCGCCCCGATCGCGGTGGATCCCGCCGGGCCGGTGCGCGGCACCGTGATCATGGTCCACGCCGGCGGCTGGGCCGGCCATGACGCCAACGCTCAGGACGCGCTGTCCAAGAGCCCGGGCAACCTCTTCCTCGAACGCGGCTGGCGCGTCGTCTCGATCGACTACGAGGACGGCACCGCGGGCCTGCAGGACGTCCTCGACGCGGCCGGAGCCGAACTGGCCCGCAGGACCACCGACGGCCCGCTGTGCCTCTACGGCGAGTCCTCGGGCGCGCACCTGGCGCTCGTCGCGGCGTCGCGCCTGCGCGCGATCGACTGCGTCATCGGCCTCGGCACGCCGACCGACCTCACGCTCTACGAGGCCGAGGGGGCCGTCAGCGCCGACCAGCGCGTGAAGCTCGTCGCGGGCCAGATCAGCCGCTTCTTCGGGACGACGCTCGAGCAGACCGCGCCGTGGAACCTCGTCGCGCTCGCACCGACGATCCACGCCGACGTGCTGCTCCTGCACGAGGCCGACGACGCGGTCGTCTCGCCCCTGCACGCCGCCCGCTTCGCCGCCGCCCGCCCGACGACCCAGACGCTCGAGCTCGAGGCCGGCGATCCCGGCAACCCCGCCGACGACTTCATGCACGGCACGATCTCGCAGGCGGGTCGCGCGCAGTACGCCAACGCGATCGGTTCTTTCGCCGACCGTGCCGTGGCCGGCCGCGACGCCGAGCGCAACGCCGCCCGGACGGGCTGCTCGCAGGTCAGCCGCTCGCTCTCGGAGATCGGCCTGGCCGGCCTGCAGAGCGGCCTGCGCTGCCTGGCCCGCAAGGACGCCGAGGCGCTGAGCGCCGGTGCCGGCGGCTGGCAGCAGACGAACATCAAGCTGCGCGGCGAGGTCAACGCCGCACGGGTGTGGGCCTCGCTGCGCGGATCGCGCAGCGGCCGGCGCGCGCTCGCGGCGGCTGCCGTCCGTCGCGCGAAGCTGCTCGTGCAGGCCGGCGACCGCACGCGCGTCACGCTGCGGGCCACCCGCGCCAAACGCTGAGCGCGTAGCGTCCTGGATCTGGGTCGCAGGAGGCGCGGTCAGTCGAGGTCGGGCGCGGCGGACTCGCCCAGGCGCGGGCCCGGGCGCTCGAGCTCGAACCAGACGTGCGTGGTGCCCTCGTGCACGCCCCACCGGCTGGCGAGGTCCTCGACGATGCCCAGCCCCCAGCCGCCGACGGCGTCGAAGTCGCGCCGGCGCAGCTCGCGCTCGAAGCCCGAGCCCTGGTCGATGACCTCCACGAAGAGCTGCTCCTGATCGAGGTGCGCGCGCACGCGGATCGAGCCCGGGCCGTGGCGCAGGGCGTTGGTGACCACCTCGCTCAGCAGCAGCTCGGCGTCGGTGAGCATCTCGGCGTCGAGCGCGTCCGCGCACAGGCGCCGCAGGGCGTGGCGCGCCTCGCCGGCGGCGCAGGCGGCGCGCGGCAGCTCGAACTCCAGATCGATGTCGGCGGGCGTCGGCGCGCCGCCGCTCATCCGGCGGCTCCCGATCGGGCTCTGCGCTGAGGTGGTGATGTGCGCCGCGTCGCAGGCACGATAGACCAGCCGTCCACGGCGTCAGGGAATCGCGTCAGCCCGGCGCGGGTAGGGCGCGTTGTGTCGCCGCAGGCGCGGCCGCCGCGAGAACGAGGAGGTTTGCCATGTCGCTCATGTCGAAGCTGTCGGAGGCCGTGAAATCGCTGACGTCCAACAAGGCGAACACCGACGTGCCGCCCGGCGTCAGCGTCCCGTCCCCCGACGACGGCGCCGTGCCGCGGCCCGATCGCGAGCCGATGGCCGGCTTCGAGCCCGAGCAGAAGCCCTGAGCGCCCGCGCCCCGACGCGCCCGGGCGCCCGCTCGGCCTGACCGATGAGCACGGCGGTCGACGTCGTCGACGCGGCGGCCCTGGCCCGCGACCTGAGCCGCCTCGTGCGCATCCCGAGCATCACGGGCACCGAGCGCGCGGTCGCGGCCGAGCTCGTCGCGATCGCGCGCGGGCACGGGCTGGAGGCCGAGCTTGCCGAGTACGACCTGCAGGCGCTGCGGGAAGCGGCGGGCTATCCGGGCGAGGAGGCGCCGCGCGACGAGCTGGTCGGCGCGGTCGTCACGCTGCGCGGCGCCGATCGGGCGGCGCCGCGGCTGTGCGTCAACGGGCACATCGACGTCGTCTCCGCCGGCAACGTGCCGTGGCAGCGCGATCCCTGGTCGGGGGAGATCGCCGGCGGCGCGGTGCACGGGCGCGGCTCGGTCGACATGAAGGGCGGCGTCGTGGCCGTGCTGCATGCGCTCGCGGCGCTGCGCGCGGCGGGGGAGCCCCCGGCCGGCGACGTGGTCCTGCAGGCCGTCCCGTCCGAGGAGGACGGCGGCCTGGGCGCCTTCGCCGCACTCGAGCGCGACGACGACTTCGCGGCGGCGCTGATCCCGGAGCCGACCGAGCTCGAGATCGTGTGCGCGCTGGGCGGCGCGCTGACGTTCAGCGGGCTCGTGCGCGGGCGGGCGGCGCATGCCGCGCTGCGACTGCAGGGCGTCTCGGCGATCGACCGCTACATGCCGATCCATGCAGCGCTGCACGCCCACGAGGCCGTGGTCAACGCGCCGCCGCGCCATCCGCTGCTGGCCGGGCACGAGCTGCCCTATCCGCTGCTCGTCGGGCAGGTGCACGCCGGCAACTGGTCCAGCCAGGTCCCCGACGAGCTGCGCTTCGAGGGCCGCCTCGGCGTGCCCGTCGGCGCCTCGCTCGCCGACGCCCGCGCGGGACTGGAGCGCGCGGTCGCGGCTGCCACCGACGACCTCGGCCCGCCGGTCGAGATCACCTGGCAGGGCGGCCAGTTCGGCTCCGGCGAGACCGCCGTCGACGACCCCTGGGTGCGCCTCGTGCAGGACGCCGCGGCTGCCGAGCTCGGCGCGCCGCCGGCGCTCATCGGCGTGGGCTACGGCAGCGACATGCGCCTCTTCTGCGATCGCGGGATCCCGTGCGTCCTGTTCGGGCCGAGCGGCCTGCGCCTGGCTCACGCGATCGACGAGCGCGTGTCGATCGCCGAGCTCGCGACCGTCGCCCGCGTCGTCGTGCGATCGGTGCTGCGCTTCGGCGCGGGCTGAGGCTCAGCGCGCGCGGCGGATGCGGAACTGCGTGCGCTGGGCGGTGCCGTCGGCGAGCGACGCAGTGACGCGGTACAGGCCCGCGCGCCGGCCGATCTGCCTCGCCGACAGCGTGACGGAGTTGGACCCCGGGTCGGCGCTCAGCGTCACGAGGCGGCGCAGGCGCGTGTAGCGGCCGGGTGCCCGCAGGCGCTGCAGCCCGACCGACACGCTTGCCGCACGGCTGATCGTGAAGGAGACGCGCAGCGCCCGGCCGGCCCTGATCGTCTTGTGCGAGCGCGTCAGCGCGCCCAGCGCCGGCCCGGGCCGCGGCGCGCCGCGGACGCGTAGGACCGAGCGCGCCATGCTCGCCTCGCCGAGGACGTTTGGGTGCACGGGGAAGGCCAGCTGCATCGGCACGAGCCCCTCGAACCAGCGTGTGCCGATCGGCTTGCACACGTCGTGGCCCGTGCTCTCCTCGTAGGTGTCGACGTACTCGGCGTCGTTGGCGGCGGCCTGCTCGGCGAGCATCGCGTTCGTGGCGCGCAGCATGCTCTCGAGGTAGGTCATGTCGTCGTCGGAGAGCGGCACGAGCGGGTAGCAGCCCTTGCCGTCGCGCGGGGCGACCGCCGGATAGCCGACGAGCAGCACGCGCGCCTGCGGCGAGCGGGCGTGGATCGCCTGCAGCGTCGCGGCGATCTTCGGCCCCGTTGCCACGATCTGGTCGGCGAGGGCGTCGCCGCCGCCGGGCCTGGCGAAGTTCGAGCGGCAGGCTGTGCCGGTGGGAGCCAGCGCGCCGAGCTCGAGGCACTTCACGGCCGCGCCGACGAGCCCGACGTCGTTGCCGCCGATGCCGATCGTGACGAGCCCCGCGTCGGCGCTCAGACCCTCGAACTGCGGCGGGTTGGAGCCCAGCGTCACCGCCTGCGGCGAGGTCATGTGGACGGTCGTGGCGGCCGAGCAGCTGCGGTCGCGGAAGTCCGCCGTCGCGATCGCGGCGGCGACGATCGACGGGTAGTTGTGATCGGAGCGCGAGCAGCCCGCCGGCATGCCGACCTGGTTGGGGATCAGCGGCCCGGCAGTGAAGGAGTCGCCCAGGGCAACGTAGGGGCCGGGGTCTGCGGCGCGGGCGCCGGCGGGGATCGACAGTGCGGCGACGAGGCAGAGCAGCGCGGCGCAGACCGGGCGATGGCGAGGCATCCGGGGCAGTATGAACGACGCCGTTCAGCGCCTGCGCAGCTCGGCGGCGACGACCTTCGCAGCGATCGCGGTGCCCGCGACGTTGAGGTGGATGCCGTCGGCTGCGCGCACGCGGACGTCGCGGCCGCGGTAGGGCATGACCTCGCGGAAGCCGTCGGGCGTGAACAGCTGGTCCATCCGCAGGACGGTGACCCGCTTGAGGCCGGCCGCGGCGGCCACGATCGACGCGTTGACGGCGTCGGCGATGTCGCGTCGCCCCTTGGGCAGCGGGAGGGTGAGCCAGATGACGCGCCCGCGGCCCTTGCGCCGGTAGATCAGCATGATGGCGCGCACCCGCAGCGTGTAGGCGGCGATCCAGCCGGCGCCGCAGCACTCGACCTCTGTCGCCGACCCGTCCGCGGCCGGCAGCGGGAAGCCGTCGACGGCGCCGATCGCGATGACGGTGGCCGCGGGGTGCAGGCGCCTGACCTGCGTCGCAGGCAGCTTCGCCCACGGGCCGTCCGGCTTGCTGATGCCGGTGCCCGGATGCACGTCGCTGCGCACCGTCGCGCTGTCGCCGAGCTCGTCGGCGAGGAAGCTGTCGATGCCCTGCATCATCGAGTCCCCGGTCGCGAGCACGGTCGGCGGGGGCGCGCTGGCGGCGCCGGCTCCGACGATGATCGCCCGGCGCACGCGGTGGCCGCGAATGCGCAGCTCGACGCGCCAGCGCCCGCGCTGCGTCGCGCGGAAGGGCCGTGTCGCGACGGTGATGGCGCGCCGCAGCCGCAGCGTCGTGCAATCCGGCGCGCGGTGCGGCGGGGTGATGCAGAGCTGCGGGCTGACGCCGCCGTTGCCCCAGCGGTCGGCGACGCGGATCGCGCCGCGGGTGCCCGGCGCCAGGCGCCGCGGAACGGTCAGCCCCAGGCGCGTCGCGCACGACGGCGTGCGGATGCTGTACGCGCCTGTGGCGTGGGTGCCGTCGGGCAGCGTCGACGTGGCCTCGAAGCGCCGGAACAGCCGAGCGCAGCGCCAGGTGACGGCGTCCTTGAACGTCGTGGCCGTGTCCGGCGGGGAGCTGCGCGTCCCGAGGCGGACGCGGCGATCGCCGACGCGCTCGTAGAACACGACCGGCGCGCCCTTGGCGCCGAAGAAGTCCAGGCTGATGACGCCGGCCTCGGTCGTGTCGGCGGCGAAGAAGTGCACCTCGGAGGCGGGGCCGGGCGCCTCGGCGCCGGCGACCGCGACGGCTGCGAGGAGCAGCACGGCCGCGAGGGCGGCGGACCACCGCGGCAGGACCCTGAGCACGCCCGGATCGTAGCGGCGGTGCAGCGGCCGCCGGCTCAGATGGCGCCGACGAGCGCCGCGCAGACCCAGTTGCCCGCGCCGCTGCCGCCGGCCCACAGCTGCGCGGCCAGCCGGTCCTGCTCGGCCTTGGAGGCGAGGTAGGCCTGCGGGGTCGATCCGCCGAGGCCCCGCCAGGTCGCGACGAGGAACTGGTAGTAGCCCGAGGCGCCGGCCGAGTTGGGCGGCAGGTTCTGGCCGCCCGACTCGCACTGCACGATCGGCCACGGGATCGCCCACGGCCCGCCGGGGCCGACCTGCCGCAGGGCGCGGGCGCGCTGGGCGAGCAGCCGGGAGAGCTCGCGCTGCGCGCGGCCGCGCCCGGCGCGGGTGGCGTGCAGCGCGGCGGCGCGCGCGGCGCGGGCCTGGGCCAGCGCGGCCTGCCGGGCCTGCAGGACAGCGGCGATCGAGGCCAGCGCGGCGTTGCGGCGGCGGACGGCCTCCGCTGCCGTCCGGCGCTCAGTCGCCAGGCGGGTGAGCACGCGCCGCTGGGCGAGCGACTGCGTGCGCGCCGAGCGCACCGTGCCGAGGATGCGCGCGTCCTGGCGCTGGACGCGCTTGACGAAGTCGACGGTCTCCAGCAGGCGGGCGAAGCCGTCGGACTGCAGGACGATCGTCACGATGTCGGGCTTGCCGGCGGCATAGCGCTCGCGCAGCAGGGTTGCGAGCGCCACCCGCGACTGGGCGAGCCGACGGCGCAGGCGCAGCGCTCGGGCGCGCTGGTGGTTGCGGCGCGCGACGGTGTCGGCCAGCAGCGCCTCGGCCTGCGCGAGCTCGCTCTGCACTGCCGCGACGCGCCGTTGCAGCACCGACACCTCGCGCGCGGTCTGGGCCTCCAGCCGGCCAAGGCGGGCGAGCGCGCCCGTGAGCGTGTGCTCGCGACTGCGCCCGCTGTGGATCTGGTCGCGCAGCACGTTCGCGCGATCGCGCCCGGGGGCGGGCACGGCAGCGATCGCCCACGCGGTCGCGAGCGAGGCGAGCAGCACGACGCAGATCGCGCGGAAGCGGACCATCGAGCGCGGGAACCTAGCCCGCGCCCGCCCGCGGGCGCAACGCTGCACGGGCTCGTGCGCCGAGGCTCAGCGGCCGCTGCGCAGGTGCTGGCGGCCGGACCCGATGCGCTCGGCGATGGTCGCCGAGCGGCCCCAGGCGGCGACGAGGACGGTGAAGATGACGGTGGCGGTGAGCATGGTCCGGGTGCTTCCAGACCTGTATCGGCACGCCGGCGCGCGGACCTGAGAGGGAGGCTTTGCCGCCTGCCACAGCTGCCGTCATGATGTGCGCCATGGCCTTCTCCGTGCCCGACCTGCCCTATGCCTACGACGCCCTCGAGCCGCACATCTCCGAGGAGACGATGCGCATCCACCATGACAAGCACCACCAGGCGTACGTCGACAAGGCCAATGCAGCGCTCGAGGGGACGGAGTTCGAGGAGGCCAAGCCGAAGGAGCTGCTGACGAGCCTCGAGGAGCTGCCCGAGGACCTGCGCGACCGCGTGCGCGACAACGTCGGGGGCCATTACAACCACTGCATCTACTGGCGCAGCATGAAGCCCGACGGCGGCGGTCAGCCGGGCGGCAAGCTGCTCGGGGCGATCAAGGGAGCGTTCGGCAACTTCAAGGTCTTCAAGGACACGATGCGCGGGGCCGCGATGAGCCAGTTCGGCTCCGGCTGGGCCTGGCTCGTCGACGACGGCACGCGCGTCTTCATCGTCACGACGACCAATCAGGACAACCCGATCAGCGACGGCCTCACGCCGCTGCTGGGCCTCGACGTCTGGGAGCACGCCTACTACCTGCAGTACGAGAACCGCCGCGCGGACTACGTCGACGCCTGGCTGCAGGTCATCGACTGGGCCGCGGTCGAGGCGCGCTACGAGGCCGTCCCGCGCCAGGACGTCAGCGACATCCTCAGCCGCGGGGTCAGCATCGCCGGCGTCGAGACGGTGTTCGGCGAGATCGACATCGACGCCGCCCGCACGCAGGCCGCGGAGCTCAAGGCGCTGCAGGGCTGGGGGCCGATGGCGAAGGTCGGCTCGATCGCGCGCGCCTGGAACGAGCTCGCGCAGACGCTCGAGAAGCGCGGGGCGGCGACCGTCGCCGACCTGGACGCCAGCACGATCATCACCTCGGCGACCGACCTCTGGGTCATCCCGCCGGGGCGCTCGATGGTCTGAGCCTCAGGCCACCGGCCGCAGATGGCGCAGCGGCCGCCCGTCGCGCAGCTCGCGCACGACGGCCTCGACGAGCCCGTCGGTGTCGCCGCGCCGGCCGTCGGTGACGGCGGCGACGATCCCGCGCTTGCGCTGGATGAGCGCGGCCATCGTCTCGTCGATCGTGTCGGCCGCGAGCAGGTACCAGGCGGTGACGGCGTCGTGCTGGCCGATGCGGTGGCAGCGATCCTCGGCCTGGTCGTGCATCGCTGGCGTCCACTCGAGCTCCAGGAACGCGACGTTCGACGCGCGCGTGAGCGTGATGCCCTGCGCCGCGACCCGCGTCGCGCCGATGAGCAGCTGCGGGCCGCCCGGCGTCTGGAAGACCGCGACCGTCGCGTCGCGGGCGGCCGTCGAGTCGCGGCCGAGCAGGTGCGCGGCGCCGGGGAAGCGCGCGAGCACGGCCTCCTGGACCTCGATGTGGCGCGCGAAGACGACGAGCGGCTCCCCGGACTCCAGGAAGTCGGCGATCCACGACAGCGCCGCGCCGAGCTTGCCTCGCGCCGCCAGGCGCTGCAGCGTCCCGAGCTGTGCCAGGCGCTCTGCGCGCAGCGTCGCGGCGATCCGGGCGTTGAGCTCGCGCAGGTCCAGTGGCTGTGAGCGCAGCCAGGCGATCACGTCCTGCTCGGCGAGCCGGTACTCGCGCTCGTTGGACAGCGCGACCGGCACGACGACCTGGCGCTTGGCCGGCAGCTGCGGCAGGACCTCGGACTTCAGGCGCCGCACGAAGCAGCGGCGGCGCAGGTGCCAGTGCAGCCGCTCCTCCGAGAGCTCCCCGCGGAAGCGGCGCGTGAACTGGGCGCCCGAGCCGAAGTCCTCCAGGCGCCCGATGACGCGCAGCTGGCTGACGAGCTCCTCGGCGTGGTTGAGCACCGGCGTGCCGCTGAGCGCCAGGCGCAGCCCGTCGGGCGCGACCGTCGCCGCCAGCCGCCGCACTGCCTGCGTGCGCTTGGCCTGCGGGTTCTTGACGTAGTGCGACTCGTCGACGACGAGTGCCCGCGGGCCCATCCGCCCGAGCGCCTCGCGGTGGGCGGCGACGATCTCGTAGTTGAGGATCGTGATGTCGGCGCGACCCGGGCCGACGCCGCGCCCCTCGATCACCGCGACGCTGCGGTGCCCGAGCCAGCGCGCGGTCTCGCGCTGCCAGTTGAGCTTCAGCGACGCCGGGCAGACGACGACCGCCGGGTACGCGCCGTCGGCCTCCAGCGCGGCCAGCGCCTCGACGGTCTTGCCCAGCCCCTGCTCGTCGGCGATGAACGCGCGCCGCGCCTCGAGCACGTAGCGCACCCCCGCCCACTGAAACGGGGCGAGCTCGCCGCCGAGGACGGCGGCGACCTCGGCGATCGGCTCGCCGGTCACCGCCCGCGAGGCGCGGATCGTCGCGAGCGCCGCGGCGTGCTCGGCGCGCAGCGCGGTCAGGACCTCGGCGCCCGGGCCGTCGACGGCCACGCCGTGCAGCGCGATGAACGCGTCCAGCGGCTCGACGACCCAGGGATCGATCGGCAGCGTCGCGCTGCGCACGTCGGCGCCCGGCAGCCTGCAGAACGCCGTGCCGACGTCGGGATCCCAGAGGACGTCGAGGCGCAGGCGCTCGCCGTCGAACGTCCGCGCCGCCGTCAGGCGCGCCGGCGGCGGATCCTGGCCCGACAGCAGCGCCTCGACGCAGCGCCGCGCACCGCCGTCCAAGCGCGCGACGTCCTGCTCGGCCAGTGCCGTTGCACCCTCCAGGGTCAAAGGCGCCAGCAGGCGGCCGTCGCGCTGCACGGAGCCGTCGAGCAGCGCCTCGGGCACCGTCCCGGCCCGCGTCGTGAGCGTCCACCAGCCGCGGCCGTCATGGCGCGTGGTGCCGACGATGCCGACCCAGCGCCGCTCGACGCCGCTCAGCCACTCGTCGACCTCCGCGCTGGCGGTGAGGTCGGGGAAGCGCTCGAGCACGTCGGCGACGTGGACGGCGACCCAGTCGCCGATCGGCGCCCACCACTCGCGGCGCTCCCAGTCGAACTGGCGCCCGGGGATGCCGCGGACGATCGCGACGATGTGGGCGTCGTAGGGGAACGCGAGGACGACGATCTGATCGCCGGCGCGGTTGCGCCGCAGCTCGACGTTGGGGTGATCGGGTACGAGCTCCATCCGCCCGGCAACGCTAGCGAGCGCGGGGGCGGACGCCCGCCCGCGTGGGGCTAGCGCAGCAGCTCGAACCAGATCGAGCTGTCGTCGTCGCCCTGCACGCCCCAGGCGTCGGCCATGCGATCGACGATCTTCAGCCCCATCCCGCCGAGCGACGGTGTCTCGCTGGAATGCAGCAACGCGTCCGGGGACACGTCCGGCGGAGGGCCGCCGACCTCGATGCGCACGCGCGCGGGCGAGACGCGGATCACGAGGGCCAGGCGGCGGGTCGGATCGGGCTCGAGGTCGGCGACGTACACGGCGATCAGCTCGGACGTCATCAGCAGCGCCTTGTAGCCGAGCTCGCCCGCCAGCCCGGGGGTCGCCGCGAGCTCGCGCCGCGCCAGCCCGGCGGCGGCCGCGGTCGCCGGCAGGTCGATGACCCGCTCGCGGATGGAGGTGTCGGTTGGCATCTCGTCTTGGGGTACCCCGTCCGCGGCGATCGGTTGCCGATCAGGCGACGGTCCAGGGACGGCCCCCCGCAGTGCAAGGATCGAAGCATTCTGCCGATACCAGGCCCATGCCATCAGATCAGCCGCTCCGCGAGCCCGCGACCCGCCCCCGCCCCGGGCGTCTGCTCGGCGACGTCCTCGTCAGCCTCGGCTTCTGTGACCGCGACACGGTCGAGGACATCGTCTCCCGCGCGCGGGCCGAAGGGCGCCCGATGGGGCAGCTCCTGATCGAGCGCGGCCTGCTCGACTCCGGCCGGCTGGCGATCGCGATCGCCGAGCGCTTCGGCCTGCAGTCGGCGAGCCTCGAGACGCTCGTCCCCGACGCCGCCGCGATGGCGCTCGTGTCCCCGGCCGCCCTGCGCCGCCTGGAGGCCGTGCCCGTCGGCTACCGCGATTCCGAGACGCTGCTCGTCGCCATGTCCAACCCTTCCAACGTCCTCGCCATCGACGACCTCGCGATGCTGACCGACCTGCGCGTCGAGCCGCTCGTCGTCTCGCCGGAGGACCTCGACGTCCTGCTCGGACGCCTCGACGACCTCGCCGGCCACGCCCCGCGCCCGGCCGACGCGCCCGAGGTCGACCTCGCGGCGGCGGAGGTCGCGCTCGAGTCGCTCGCGCAGGACAGCCCGACGCTCGAGCTCGTGCGCTCGATCGTGTCGCGCGCGGTCGACCAGGGCGCGACCGACGTCCATCTGGACCCCGACGCGCGCGACCTGCGCGTGCGCCACCGCATCGACGGCCTGATGACCGACGGCCCCGGCATCCCCCGCCGCCAGGCGGCCCGCGTCATCTCGCAGATCAAGATCCTCGGCGAGCTGGACGTCGCCGAGCGCAGGCTGCCCCAGGAGGGGCGCGCCACCCTCGTCATCGACGGCCGGCGCATCGACCTGCGCGTGAGCACCGTGCCGCTCGTCGAAGGCGAAGCGATCGTCCTGCACCTGCTCGACCCCGACCGCCGCCCGCAGACGCTCGCCGACCTCGGCATGGGCGACGCCGAGCGCGAGCGCGTCGAGGCCGCCGTCGCCCGCTCGCACGGCGCGATCCTCGTCAGCGGCCCCGCGGGCTCGGGCACGTCGGCGACGCTGCACGCGGCGCTCGACCTCGCGCGCTCGCCCGCGCGCACTGTCATGACGATCGAGGACCCCGTCGAGTACCGCCTCGCGGGCGTGCGCCAGATCCAGGTCCGCGAGCGCGCCGGCCTCACCTTCGCCGCCGGCCTGCGGGCGAGCGTCCGCGCCGACGCCGACGTGATCCTCGCCGGCGCCCTGCATGATCCCGAGAGCGCGCGGATCGCGATCGACGCCGCCCTCGGCGGCCGCCTCGTCCTGTCGGCGCTGCACGCGCAGGACGCGCCCGCGGCCGCCGCCCAGCTGGCCCACATGGGCGTGGACCCCTACCTCCTCGCGTCGGCGCTGAGCTGCGTCGTCGCCCAGCGCCTCGCGCGGCGGCTGTGCCCGCACTGCCGCCGGCCGGTCGCCATCAGCGCCGCCCGGGCGGGGCTCGACAGCGGCGCCGACGTCCAGGTCTTCGAGCCCGCCGGCTGCCGGCGCTGCCGCGACAGCGGCTACAGCGGGCGGATCGGGCTCTTCGAGGTCATGCCCGTCAGCGACGAGATCCGGGCGCTGATCCTCGAGCGCGCGCCGGTCGCCGAGATCCGCCGCACGGCCGTCGAGCAGGGCATGCGCACGCTGCTGCACGACGGCCTGGAGAAGATGCGCGCCGGTGAGACGGCGCTCGCCGAGGTCGTGCGCGTCACCGCCTGACGGCACGCCCGCGTCAAGGTTCTCAGGCGGGTGCCGATACCCGATGTGATGGCATCAGATCGTTCGACCAGGAAGTCCGCGGCGCGTGCGCATCCGGGGCGCCTGCTCGGCGATGTCCTCGTCAGCCTCGGCTACTGCGACCGCGACACCGTCGAGGACATCGTCAGCCAGGCGCGTGCCGAAGGGCGCCCGATGGGACACCTCCTGCGCGAGCAGGGGCTGATCGACGCCGACCGGCTCGCGATCGCCCTTGCCGAGCGCTTCGGCCTGGAGTACGCGAGCCTCGAGACGCTCGTGCCCGACCTCGCCGCGATGCACCTCGTCTCCCCGTCGGCGCTGCGGCGCCTGGAGGCCGTGCCGCTTGCCTTCCGCGACGAGGAGACCCTGATCGTCGCGATGGCCCAGCCCTCCAACAGCCTTGCGCTCGACGGCCTCGCGATGCTGACCGACCTGCGCGTCGAGCCGGTCGTCGTCACGCCCGAGGACCTCGACGTCCTGCTGGGGCGCCTGGCTGCGCACGAGCTCGTCGTCGACCACGCCACCCCGCTCGGTACGCCGTCGGCGCTCGCCGCCGTCGCGCGCCCGTCGGCCGGCTTTCTGCGCTCGGTCATCTGCCGCGCGCTCGAGCAGGGCGCCTCCGACGTGCGCTTCGAGCCCGACGGCGACGAGTTGCAGGTGCGCTACCGCCTCGACGGCGTCATGGCAGAGGCCGCCCGCATCGCCGCCGCCGACGCCGGCGCGGTCATCGCGCGGATCAAGACCCTCAGCGACCTGGACGCCGACGAGCGCCACCTGCCCCAGAACGGGCGCATGACCCTGATGCTCGACGACCGCCGCATCGACATCCGCGTGACGACCGTGCCCGGCATCGACGGGGAGTCCGCCGTGCTGCACCTCGTCGACCGCCGGCGCCGGCCGCCGACGCTCGCCGAGCTCGGCATGGACGAGGCCGACCGTGCGCGCCTGGAGCAGGCGCTGTCGCGCTCGCACGGCGCGATCCTCGCCACCGGCCCGACCGGCTCGGGCCGTTGCACCCTGCTGCACGCCGCTGCGGCCTTCGTCAACTCGCCGGCGAAGACGATGGTCACGATCTCCGAGGCCGTGCGCTACCACCTGCCCGGCGCGCAGCAAGTGCAGGTCGCCGCGAACGCGGACCTGAGCTTCACGACCGGCCTGCGCGCGATCGTCCAGGCCGACCCCGACGTCATCCTGGTGGGCGAGCTGCGCGAGCCCGAGAGCGCCCGGATCGCGATCGACGCCGCCCTCACCGACCAGCTCGTGCTGTCGACGCTGCACGTCGACGACGCGCCATCCGCCGCCGCGCGCCTCATCGACATGGGCGTCGAGCCCTACGCCGTCGCCGCCGGGCTGCAGTGCGTGATCGCCGAGCGCCTCGCGCGCCGGCTGTGCACGCATTGCCGCGTCCCGGTCGCCGCCGAGGCCGGGACCTTCGAGGCCGGCGGCTGCGAGCACTGCCGCGACACCGGCTATCACGGCCGCACCGGCCTGTTCGAGGTCATGACCGTCAGCGAGGAGATCCGGGCGCTGATCGTCGAGCGCGCGCCGGTCGCGGAGATCCGCCGCACGGCGATCGAGCAGGGCATGCGCACGCTCGCCGAGCACGGCCTGCAGAAGGTCCGCGCGGGCGAGACGACGTACGACGAGCTCGCGCGCGTCACCGCCTGACGCTGCGCGCAGCTACGCCACGCGGGCGGCGATAGCCTGCGGCCCGATGCCGGACTTCCTGCCCCTGCCAGCGCGCATGCCCAAGCCGCGCACGGCGGGCCTCACGCACGTGATCGACACCGGCCTCAGCACGGCGGAGGTCGACGGCCTGCTGCGCCAGTCCGCCGCGCACATCGACACGGTCCGCCTGGGCTGGGGCTCGGCCTACGTCACCGCCGACCTCGACGCCAAGCTCGCGGCCTACCGCGCGCACGACGTGCCCGTGATGCTCGGCGGCACGCTCACCGAGCTGGCCTGGCTGCACGACCGCCTCGACGAGCTGTGCGCCTGGATCGACGAGCTCGGGATCGACCGCATCGAGGTCTCCAGCGGCGTCGTCGCGATCCCGCCCGCCGACAAGAACGCGCTCATCGAGCGCCTGGCGCAGCGCTACACCGTGTACGCCGAGGTCGGCGAGAAGGACCCCGAGGCGCTCATGGCGCCCTATCGCTGGGTCCAGCTCATCCGCGAGGCGCTGGAGGCCGGTGCCCAGATGGTCGTCTGCGAGGGCCGGGCGACCGGCACCGCGGGCCTGTATCGCCCCGACGGCGAGGCCCGCACCGGGCTGATCGACGAGATCGCCCACGAGGTGGGCGGCGCAAAGCTCATCTTCGAGGCGCCGCGCAAGCACCAGCAGGTCTGGCTCATCGAGCGCTACGGCGGCGACGTGAACCTCGGCAACGTCCCGCCCGGCGAGGTCCTGTCGCTGGAGACGCTGCGCCTGGGATTGCGCGCCGACACGCTCGAGCGCTTCCACGGCAGCCGATGACGGCGGTCCTGCTCACCGGCGTCGGCAAGCGCTATGACATCGTCAGCGCCTTCGCCGAGCACGCGTTCACGATCGCCGCCGACCCCAGCCCGCTTGCGCCCGCGCGCTACGCCGCCGACCTGGCCGTCGCCCCGCCGCGCATCGACGACCCCGGCTACGTCCCGTTTTTGGAGGAGCTCGTCGCCGAGCATGACGTCGGCGCGGTGGTGCCGCTGACCGACCTCGACCTCGAGGTGCTCGCGGCGGCGGGCGCGCGGCTGCCCGCGTTCGTGCCGTCCGCCGAGATCGCGCGCGCGACGTTCGACAAGTACGAGACCCACCACCTGCTGCTCGGCCACGGGCTGCCGTCGCCGCCGACCTGCCTGCCCGGCGAGGAGCCGGCCGACTTCCCGGTGATGGTCAAGCCCCGGCGCGGCTCGGGCGCGCGCTCGATCCACCCGGCCGCCGATCGCGCCGAGATGGAGTTCTTCGTCGGCTACGTCGAGGAGCCGGTGATGGTGCAGCGGCTCATGGGCGGCCCGGAGTTCTCGATCGACCTGCTCTGCGACCTCTCGGGCCGCTGCCTGAACGCGATCCCGCGGACGATGATCGAGTC
Organism: Solirubrobacteraceae bacterium; assembly: GCA_034665465.1. Classification (GTDB taxonomy): domain Bacteria; phylum Actinomycetota; class Thermoleophilia; order Solirubrobacterales; family Solirubrobacteraceae; genus CADCVQ01. The sequence continues at coordinate 1,536 of JAXDFS010000273.1, read as the reverse complement.
GCGCGGCGGCGAGTCGATCAAGGGCCGGGTCATCCACGACGAGGAGCTCATCGACCTCGGCCGCAGGGTGGGGGAGGCGCTCGGGGTGCGCGGGCCCTGCACGGTGCAGGCCTTCCGCGATCCGGAGATCGGCCTCGGGATCACCGACGTCAACACGCGCTTCGGCGGCGCCTTCCCGGCGCCGATGTACGCCGCGCGCCCCGGCCGGACGTATCCCGAGCTGATCGTGCGGATGGCCCGCGGCGAGACGATCGAGCCGCATGTCGGCGACTTCGCATACGGCCATACGTTCACGCGCTACTTCTGGCAGCTCGAGCTCGACGAGCAGCTGCGCCCGACGGGCCGCGACATCGTCGCGACCGGCCCACGGCCGCCCCGCCGCGGCTGACCCGCGTCGCCCGGCGCGCCCGCCGGAATCCGGCGCATCGCGGGCGGCGCTTGACGCACACCTTCAAAACCCACTAAGTTGATAAGGAATGGGGGGGATCACCAGCGGGCGTTCGTCAGCCGCCCGGCGCGGGGCACTCGTCGCGCTGCTCGCGATCGGGATCGGCCTCGCCGTGGCGCCGGTCGCCTTTCAGATGTTCGAGCGCGGTCCCAAGGGCGCGCAGATGATGGACGAGTTCAAGCCGTTCATGACCGATGCCCGGCTGAGTGGCTTCCAGCGCCATATCCGTGACATCGACGCCGCCGTCCGCGAGGCCGACGGCCGCGTGGCGGTTCGCCTGCAGGGCCGTGGCGCCGCAGCGCACCGGCGCTTCGACAGGCGCTTCCCCGGATTCGCGCAGTTCCGCGGCGACTGGCGGCCGATCAACGCCGACATGTCCAACCTCATGAACACGATCAAGGCCAACGCGGGCAACTACGAGGCCGTCGCGGCGCTGCCGAGCTTCCGGATCTTCCCCTGGTTCTTCGTCGTTCCCGGCGTGCTGATCGCCCTGCTCGCGCTCGCCGGCCTGTTCGCGCGGCGCTCGTGGCCGAAGCTGCGCTGGGCCTTCGTCGCCATCGGGATCGGCCTCGTGCTCGCCCCGGTCGCGTTTCAGATGTTCCAGCGCGCGCCCAAGGGCGGGCGCATGATGACCGCCTTCAAGACGATCGAGACGCGCAAGAAGGTCGAGACGATCCAGGGCTACTTCGCCACGATCGCCGTCGGCCAGGGCGCGCTGCGCCTGGAGGTCGTGCCCGCCCTGCGGCGCACGGGACTCGACGGCGGCGAGATCGCCGCCCGCTTCCCGGACGTCGTCAGGCTCAACCGCCGCTGGGTCGCGATCCTCAACGACCTCACGCCGATGATCGGCGCGATGAGCGACAACGTCGACAACTACCAGGCGCTCACGAGCCTGCCCCCGTTTCCGCTGTTTCCCTGGTTCTTCGTCGTGCCGGGCCTGCTGATCGCAGGCCTGGCGCTCGCGTCAAGGAGGCGCCCAGCATGACTCTCTCTCACCGCCGCACCGCACTCGGGCTGCTCGGCCTGTCGCTGCTCGCGATCGCCGCCGCCGTCGCGGTCCTGCCCGTCGCCGCGCCACGGGCCGCGAG
>JAXDFS010000272.1:0-9250 GCA_034665465.1 Solirubrobacteraceae bacterium | reverse complement strand
GCCTCCAGGCGCTTGTCGACCTCGCTGTCGACGCGCGAGACGAAGAACGAGGCGACGGAGTGCACGTCGACGCTCAGCCCCTCTTCGTGGCGGCGCTCGAGTCCGCGGATGAAGGCCTCGGCGACCGTCGCGTAGGCCTCGACGGAGAACAGCAGCGTCACGTTGATGTTGATGCCCTCGTAGATCGCCTGCTCGATCGCCGGCAGGCACTCCGTCGTGCCCGGGATCTTGATCATGAGGTTCGGGCGCCCGACGCGCTCCCAGTACTCGCGCGCCTGCTCGATCGTGCGGTCGGAGTCGAAGGCGAGGTCGGGGTCGACCTCCAGCGAGACGTAGCCGTCGGCGCCGTCGAGCTCGTCGTAGACCGAGCGCAGGACGTCGGCCGCCTCCTGCACGTCCTGGATCGCGATCTCCTGGTAGATCGCCCGGGCGAGCGCGCCGGAGCGGGCCAGCTCCTCGATCTGGTCGTCGTAGTCGGGCGAGCCGAGGATCGCCTTCTCGAAGATCGCGGGGTTGGAGGTCTCGCCGCGCAGCGAGTCCTCGTCGACGAGCCGCCGCAGCTCGCCGCCCTGGGTCAGCGAACGGCGGATCTGGTCCAGCCAGACCGCCGTTCCGGCCTCCGTCAGTGCGGCCATGCGTTCGTTGACGTCGACCACCTGGCTCACGGGCCCGCCTCCAGTTCCTCAGATTCCAGGGTTACGCCCTCGCACGGCGGATCATGCGCCCATCGTGGCACACCGCAGACGCTTCGCCCGTCCTGTGTTCCCAATTTCCCCCAAGGGTTCACACCCACGTGCGACGGCCGGTCACCAGCTCGCCTCCAGGCCGTCGCGCTCCATGGCCTGGACCTTCCCGACGCGGCGCACGTGGCGCTCCTCGCCGCTGAAGCTGGCGGCGCAGAAGGCCGCGGTCAGCTCGGTTGCGATCGCCGGGCCGATGACCCGGGCGCCGAGGCACAGCACGTTGGCGTCGTCGTGGGTGACGCACTGCCCGGCCGTGTAGTGGTCGTGGCAGACCGCGGCCCGCACCCCGGGCAGCTTGCAGGCGGCGATCGCGACGCCGGCCCCGGAGCCGCAGACGAGCACGGCGCGATCGGCTTCGCCGGACGCGATCGCCCGCCCGACGGCCAGTGCCACGTCCGGGTAGTCGTCGTGTTCGCCGACGTCGTGGATCTCGTGACCGGCGTCGGCGACGGCCTGGAGGACGACCTCGCGCAGCGGCACCCCCGCGTGATCGACGGCGAGCGCGATCCTCATCCGGCCGCCGCCCGCGCCGCGCGCTGCTCGTCCTCGCGCTCGGCGAGGGCCTCGTGGCCGGCCAGCAGCGCCGCGCCGCGCACGCCCGCCTGCGATCCGTAGCGCGCGCGGCGAATCTCCGTGCGGGTCCCGACGCCGGTCAGCGTGAAGCGCCGCGCCTCCTCGCGGGCGGGCGCGAGCAACAGCTCGCCGGCGATCGACGCGCCGCCGCCGACGACGACGACGTCGGGGTCGAAGGTGTTGATCGCGTTGGCGATGCCGATGCCCAGCCGCCGCCCGAGCAGCTCGATCGCCGCGCACGCGCCGGGGTGGCCGTCGAGGGCTGCGTCGATCGTGCGCTTCTCCGGCAGCCCGTGCCCGGCGCCGAGCTCGTTGAGCGCGCTGCCGGAGGCCAGCGACTCCAGCGAGCCGGGCTGCGGGAAGCGCTCGCGGTGCGCGAACGGGCCGCCGGCGAGATCGGCGCCGACGATCGTGTGCCCGAGCTCGGCGGCGGCGCCGGTCGCGCCGCGGTAGACGCGGCCGTGGATGACGATCCCGCCGCCGACGCCCGTCCCGACCGTGAACATCACGAGATGGCGGGCGATCAGGGAGCCGTCGTCGTCGTAGGCCTCGGCGAGCGCCGCGCAGGTCGCGTCGTTGTCGACGTAGACGGGAACGCCGAGGCGCTCGCGCAGGACCTCGCGCAGCGCGATGTCGTGCAGCGGCACGTTGACCGACGAGCGCACCCGGCCGGTCTGGAAATCGACGACCGAGGGCACGGCGACGCCGACCGCACATGCCTCGCCGGCGTCCTGCACCGCCCGCACCAGCTGGTCGACGAGCTGCTCGCCGCCGCGGGTGTCGGTGGCCTCGACGTGGGCGGGCAGCAGGGTCGCGCCGTCGAGCGCGGCAACCGCGATCTTGGTCCCTCCGACGTCGACGCCGATCAGTCGTTCGGTCATGCGCTCCCTTGGGTCGTGGGGCACTGCCCCTCGTCGGCTACCCGGTGTCTTCGAGCATGGCACACCGGGTAGCTTGCGCTGCGTGACCGCGAGCGATGTCGCCGAGACGTTCCTGAAGCTCGCAGGCTCGCTGGACTACCCGGTCTTCATCGTGACGGCCGCCGACGGCGAGCGGCGCGAGGGTTGCATCATCGGCTTCGCGACCCAGACGAGCTTCGATCCCCCGCGCTTTCTGGCCTGCCTCTCGCGCGCCAACCGGACGTTCCGCTTCGCCCAGGACGTCGATGCCCTCGCGGTCCACCTCGTGCCCCGCGGCGCAACCGAGCTCGTCGAGCTCTTCGGCGGCGAGACCGGCGACGACGTCGACAAGTTCGAGCGCTGCGCCTGGACCCCCGGCCCGCGCGGCCTGCCGATCCTGCTGGAGTGCCCGAGCTGGTTCGCCGGGACGGTCTGCGACCGCCTCGACCTCGGCGACCACGTCGGCCACCTGCTCGAGCCGTTCGCCGCGAGCCTCGTGCCCGGCGAGGTCGAGTACTTCCAGCAGGTCAAGGACGTCGACCCCGGCCACCCGGCGTGACGGCCGCGCGCAACGAGGCGCCCGTCGCGCTGCGCCGCCTGCTGCCCGAGCCCGGCGAGCTGACCGCCGACGAGCTCGTCGACGGGCTGCGTCTCGCCGAGCTTGCCCCTGCGCAGCGTCCCTACGTCGCGTTGAACATGGTCGCGACAGTCGACGGGCGCGCGACCGTCAGCGGGCGCACCGCGCCGATCTCGAGCACCCCCGACCGCCAGCTCTTCCATGCGCTGCGCACGCGCGTGGACGCGGTGATGGTCGGCGCGGGCACGGTGCGCACCGAGCGCTACGGGCGCCTCGTCCGCGACCCCGGCCGGCGCGAGCAGCGCGGCGCGGCCGGCCTCGAGCACGACCCGCTGGCGATCGTCGTCAGCGGGAGCCTGAATTTGCCGAGCGACGTGCCGCTGCTGCAGGCGCCCGAGCAGCGCGTCGTCGTCCTGACGTCGTCGGACGAGGTCGTCGAGGGCTGCGCGGCGCAGGTCTCCTACCTGCGGTCGTCGCCGGTCGACCTGGCGGGCGCGCTGGCAACGCTGCGCGCCGAGCAAGGCGTGCGCTCGATCCTCTGCGAGGGCGGCCCGAGCCTGAATGCCTCGCTGCTGTCCGCCGGGCTCATCGACGAGCTGTTTCTGACCACGGTCCCCAAGCTCGCGGGCGGCGCGGGCGCGCTGACGATCGTCACCGGCGGCGAGATCGGGGAGCCCCTCGCGGCCGAGCTCGTGTGGCTGCTGGAGTCCGGCGGCGAGCTGTTCGCGCGCTACGCGCTGCGCTGACGGCAGCGCACGCGACTGTCGTCGAGCACCCTGCCGGCGGAGGAGACGAAGCGCAGCCGCGCGCGGCCGGGGCGCAGGTCGATGCGCAGCGCGCCGTAGTCGCCGTCGTCGCCGAACGCCAGGCGCGTCTCGCGGTGCAGCCCGTAGCGCCCGTGCCCGCCTGCGCCCGAGACGTACTGCGTGATCCCGCCGACCGGGCGAAAGCGCTGCATGTTGTGGTCGTGGCCGGAGATCGCCAGCACCGCGTGCCCGCGCAGCGCGTCCCACACGGGCGCCATGTCGGGGGCGTCGCCGTGGTGGCCGATGCTGTAGCGCGGGCGATGCCAGAAGGCGAGCCGGCAGGTTCCGGGCCGGCGCAGCTGGCGCGCGAGCCAGCGCAGCTGCGCCGAGCCGGCACCGTGCGGCGCCTCGGAGTTCAGGCTCAGCAGCCGCCAGCCCCCGGCGCTGAAGGTGTAGTACGCCGGCGGCGTCCTCCCCGTGACCGTGCGCCAGTACGGCTCGTAGCCGCTGCCGCGCTGGGGCCACTCGTGATTGCCCGGCGTCGGCGCGGTGAGCTTGGCGAGCGCGCCGAACAGGGGCGCGTAGCGGTCGCGGTAGTCCTTGGCGTTGCCGTCGCCGCGCAGGAAGCCCGTGACGGTCGGCGCGTACACGTCGCCGAGGTACAGGAACCGGTCGGGATGGCCCGCGCGGACCCGCGCCGCGACAGCCCGGCCCGCGTCGCCGCCGTCGGCGCCGTCGCCGACGGCCCACACGACTGCGTGGCCGGGCGGGCCCGACGCCACGAACGCGCCCGTGGGCTCGTGGATCGGCGGCGCCTGCGCGCGCGACAGGTGCGCGATCAGCACGACGGCGGCTGCGGCGAGCACCACGCCCAGCAGTGCCGCGGCGAGCCTGGTCCTGCGTCTGCGACCGAACGCCACCGCACAGGTGATACACGGTCGCGGGCTAGGATCGCTCCGGTGGAGGATCGGACGGCACTGGAGGGCATCGCCGCAGCCGACGCGCACCTCGGGCGCCCCGTGCCGCTGCCCTCCGCGCCGCTGCCGCTCGCGCGCTGGGTGGAGGTCGTCGCCAGCGGCCCGCAGGCCGTCCAGGTCGAATGGAACCTCGACGACACGCGGTCGTCGGCTCCCGGCCGCCTGACGCTCTACGTCGGCCTGCTGGCGCCCGGCGAGCGGGGCCTGCCGGAGCCGAGCGCCCTCGGTCGCTACGCGCACCGCCACGCGCCGCTGCCCGAGGCGGCGCCGCAGCTGCGCCCGGTCACCGAGCTGGCTTGGGAGCAGGACGGCCTGCACCTGCGGCTGACCGGCCAGGGCCCGTGGGCGCTCGCAGAGCTGGTCGCCCTCGCCGACTCGACCGGATAGCGTGCCCCGCATGGAGCGGCTGACGACCAACGAGCTGCTCGCCATGGTCGGCGGCCTGCTGCTCGGCGGCGCCCTGTTCGCACCGTGGTATGCGGCCGTCAGCCCGCTGGCCGAGCTCGCCGGCGTCAAGGGCACCGGCACCTACTCGGCCTGGGAAGCGCACCTGATCCTGCGCTGGGTGCTGATCGTCGTCGCGATCGCGCCGTTCATCCTCGCCTACATCGTCGCCCGCGACCATCAGCTGACCTGGGCGCGCGGCGAGCTGACCGCGGTGCTCTCGATCGCCGCCGTCGGGGTACTGCTCTACGTCGGCGTGATCGATCGCCCCGGCGACCCGCCCGGGCAGATCGAGCTGCGCCTGGGCTGGTACGTCGCGCTGGCCGGCGGCGTGCTCATGCTCGCCGGCTCGGCGCTGCGCAGCGGGCAGACCGAGCGTCGCCGCAAACCGCCCGGAACGATCTGAGCGCACTGAAACCTTCCGCAGCACGCGGGGTACTAGGTGACGTTCCGTACATACCGTCGCGTCAATAAAGGAGGCGTGATGGAAATCCTCAAAAGGCTCGATCCGCTCTGGATCGCCCTTCTCATCGTCGGTGGCCTGAACTGGGCCATCCTCGCGCTGTTCGACACGAATGTCGTGGCCGAGATCTTCGGCACCGGTACCGGTGCGGACGTCATGTACGTCCTCGTCGGCATCGCGGCGCTCATGTTCGTGCCGCGCCTGCTCGACGACATGCACGTCACCCACCGCCACACGCACCCTCGGGGCGCGTAGCGAGCCGACCCGCAGCCCGGCCGCCGCATGTGCGGCCGGGCCGGCGGTCGTCAGGCCGCGGTGTGCTCGGCCGGTGGCGGCTGCGCCGGCGCCGGGTCGGGCACGTCGCCGGCGCCGGTCGGCGCGTAGCGGCCGACCGCCGACGTCGCGAGGTCCAGCCGCGCCAGCGAGCGCAGGAAGGCATGCGTGACGACGACGTGGATGCGCGACTGCGTCGCGGAGTACAACCAGCGCGCGATCGCGCTCGCGAGGGCCGGATAGAAGTTCGCCACCTCGACCTCGACGTGGACGCGCTCGGTGCGCTCGTCGACCTGGGGGCAGCGTCGCACCTCGATCTGCAGGTAGCCGTCGCCGTCGCGGCCGCTGCGCGAGACGAGCATGCCGCTCGCGATCCGCCAGCGTACGCGCCCGCGGCGCGAGTCCATCTCGTACTCCGGGGCGCGGAAGCGCAGCAGCACGAACGGGCGCGTCAGGAACACCACCGCGCGCTCGTCCTCGTCGTATTTGACCCGGACCAGCCCGAGCGTCAGGCGGCTGAGGTGGCGCCAGTACGTGGCCGCCAGGCGCTCGAGGTGCATCGGGGTCCAGAGCGCCTGCAGCGTGTCGGCCGGCAGGCGGAGGTCGGCCGCCTGCACCGAGCGCACGGCGCCGCGCTCGTCCATCGTCGTGTGGTCGTCGGGGCCGGCGATGGTCGCGCGGGCGGCCGGGGCCGCGCGCGCCGCCAGTCGCCGGATCCCGGCGAGCAGGGCGACCGCGAGGACTGCGACCGCGGCAAGGACGGCGGCGACGTCGGCCATGTCGTCACACCGTACCCGCGCGGCCCGTTTTCCCGGTCACGCGGCGCGCCCGGTTGCCCGTTTGCGGCACCTGGGTGATCGGATATGTTCGGCGCATGTCACTCGAACGAGCAACAGCACCCGATCCGCACGACCTGCTGCCGGCGGCGCCGTCGTTCTCCGTCGAGAGCGACGACGTCCAGGACGGCGCCCCGCAACCGGACAAGCATGCGCATCCGAGCGCGGGCGGCGAGAACGTCTCGCCGCACCTGCGCTGGTCGGGCTTCCCGGAGGAGACCAAGAGCTTCGCGGTCACGTGCTACGACCCCGATGCGCCGACGGGCAGCGGCTTCTGGCACTGGTCGGTGTTCAACCTCCCCGCGGGGACGACCGAGCTCGCGACCGGCGCGAGCCCGGACGCCCTGCCCGAGGGCGCGGTCGAGGTGCGCAACGACTACGGCGAGTCCGGCTACGGAGGGGCGGCGCCTCCCGGCGGCGACATCCCGCACCGCTACGTCTACACGGTGTTCGCCGTCGACACCGAGTCGCTCGACATCCCGCCGGAGGCCTCGCCCGCCTACGTCGGCTTCAACCTGACGTTCCACACGCTCGCGCGTGCGGCGATCAGGCCGACGTTCCAGGTCGAGGGCTGAGCCTGCCGCCGGCGGCTCGGGCTCGGGCTACGCGGGCGCCGGTGCGAGAGCGGCCGGCGCCCGCATGTAGCCGATGCCGCCGCCGCCCTGGAAGCCGAGCGCGTCGGCGGTCGCCTGCGTGAGATCCCACGAGTATCGGTTCGAGAACGGCCCGCGGTCGATCACCGGGACGATGATCTCGCGGCCGCGGTACATGATCTGCACGAGCGTGCCGCAGGGCAGCCGGCGGTGCGCGACGCCGGTGGTCTCGGGCATGAGCGTCACGCCGCAGGCGGTCTGGCGGCCGAAGAAGCCGGGACCGTAGAAGGAGGCCATCGCGGGGCGGTAGACGGTCACGTCGACGACCGGGGCCGCGGCGGCGGGCGCCCGGTGCCCGGTGGAGGCGGCGGCGGCGCGGTCGCGTCCACGCCGGCGAGCGTGCGCGGCGCGCGGCGCGAGGACGGCGCGCAGGCGCACCGTGCCGCTGCGATCGGTGCGCCAGCTGACGAGGAAGTGCTCGCTCGTGCGCACGCGCCCGCGGGCGACCGCGCGCCAGCCGCGGCGCGCGTCCAGGCGCTGCAGGATCACCTGGCGGTGGGCGGCGTGCGGCATCGTGCCGCGGAGGCTGACGACGCGCCCGAGCAGGGCCGAGGGCCGCGCGACGAGCGAGCGGGTGCCGGCGTCCCCGTAGCCGGTCCCGCCGGTCGAGGGCGCGATCACGACAGGGATCACGGCGCCGCCTGTGCCGGTGTCGGCCGACGCACGCGCGGCAGCGCAGCACGCGATGCCCGTAAGCAGCACGGCGAGGAGCAGCGTTGCACGTTCGCGACGGATTCTGGTCATCTCGGTGGCGGCCTACGGGGTGAGCTGACGGGCTCGCGCTTTCCAAGCGCTACAACCCGAACGTCGGGTCGATTCGCCCCGGCGGTCCAGTCCTGCGGACCGCAGTGGTTCCCCCGCTCCCCGGGCGCATGGCGCCCGGCGACTCGGCAGTTGGCCGGAGGTTACACCGTTTATCTGCGGCGCGGCGGCCGCCCCGAGATCAGGGTTTCGGGAGGCGATCGAACATCGACTGCACGGCCTGTCTGCCGATGGCGAAGCCGATCTGGGCGAGCTCGGATGCCGCCTGGACGGTCGTCGTGATGAGCTCGGCAGCGGCGGACGGCGGCTGCTCCGCGGCGTTGGAGGTGGGGGAGGCGTAGCCGGCGGGAGGGATCGACCGGCGCGGGGGCGGGGCGCCGGGCTCGGCGGCCGGGCGCGCCGGCTTGGCGGCCGGGCGCGGCTTGGCTGCCGCGCGGGGTTTGGGTGCCGGCTTGGCGGGCGCCCCGCCGTTCTCGGCGGCTCCCGCGGCGGCGCGCCTGGGCTTGGTCTCGGCGGTGGCGGCCTCCGGCCGCGGGCTGCGCTTGGCGCTGCGCCGCACCGGCCGCGAGCGGGGTAGGCTCGTCAGCACCTCGCGGTCTGAGTCCTGTCGATCGGCCATGTGCGCATCATGGCACGCGCTTTGCGCCATCCGGCCGCAGGGAATGAGACAAACCGCCTCGACGCGCGTAGTAGCTGGCCCGGCACGCTAGAGTTCGGGGTCTAGTTTGGGCGAGGTACTGGCCCACCGACTACCCGCCGGTCCCCGCCCAAGATGTGTACGCGGGCTGATCCGTGCCCGTGCACGACGTGAAAGCGAACGTAATGTCTGTAGCCGAACTGCAGGAACTCGAAGAGATCAAGGGCCTTGTGACCAAGGGCCAGCTGACCGGCGTGCTCACGTACGCCGAGATTGCCGGCGCGGTCGCCGAGATCGATCTCGACGAATCCGATATCGAGGAGCTGCACGGCTACCTGGAGAAGGCCGAGATCGAGCTCGTCGAGGAGATCGATCCGGCTGTCCAGGCGGCCAACGCCGTGGAGCGGGCGCCCGACAAGCGCCGTGCCCGCAAGAAGGCGACGATCGACCTCAAGCCGGACATGACGACCGACTCCCTTCAGCTGTTTTTGAAGGACATCGGCAAGGTCCGGCTGCTGACCGCCCAGGAGGAGGTCGATCTCGCCAAGCGCATCGAGCGCGGCGACCTCGACGCCAAGCAGAAGATGGTCGAGTCCAACCTGCGCCTGGTCGTCTCGATCGCCAAGAACTACCGCAACCAGGGGCTGCCGTTCCTGGACCTCATCCA
>JAXDFS010000271.1:0-11906 GCA_034665465.1 Solirubrobacteraceae bacterium | reverse complement strand
AGCGGAAGATGATCTCGCCGAGGCGGTCGCGCTCGGCCTGCGGAAGCTGCTTGAGCTCCTCGAAGCCGCGGCCGCTGACGAACTCGGTGACGATGACCTTCTCGTGCGACAGCGAGGTGATGACCTCGGGCACGTCGATGAAGGGGTGCCCGCGGTAGATCCGCGCGATCGTGCGCTGGTTCTGGGCCTCGAGCTCGTAGTCGAGCTCCTCGTCGATGCGCGAGCGGATCTCGTCGCCCATCGCCTTGGGGTCCAGGCCGGGCGCCACGCTCTTCATGAGCCACAGGATGATCCCGAGGTTCTGCATGTCCGAGCGGACCGCCTGCGCAACCCCGGGGTACTGCACCTTGACCGCGACGTCGCGCCCACCGTCCAGGCGCGCGCGGTAGACCTGGCCGATCGAGGCCGCGGCGATCGGCACCGGGTCGAAGGTCTCGAAGACCTCCTCGATGCGCGCGCCGTACTGGTTCTCGATGACCTTCTTCATGTCCTTCCAGGCGACCTTCGGCGCCGCGTCGCGCAGCTCGGCGAGCTTGGCCTGGAACTCCTCGCGGTACTCCTCGGGCACGAGGCCGACGTCGAGGAACGACATCACCTGGCCGAGCTTCATCGCGGCGCCCTTCATCGTCCCGAGCGCGGCGACGATCTGCTCGGCGGTCTCGAGCTGGCGCTTGGCGAGCGCGCGCTGCTTGCCCTCGTCCGAGCGCGCCATGTTCGTCGCGCGCGTGCCCATCTGCTTGGCCGCCTGGGTCGCGGCGAGCTTGCCGACCTTCGAGGACCGGCTCAGGCGCGAGGTCGGGATCGCGTCGTTCTTGGCCATGCCCGGAGGGTTACCCGCGCTCGACGCGCGAGCCCGGCACGATGTCGTCGCGTCCGTCCGCCCACCGCACCCAGGCCTTGTGGCCGCCGTCGTAGTCGTCGCCCCACACGACGAGCGTCGCCGGCTCGCCGCCGACGGTCACCTGCTCGTCGCCCTCGGGATCGACGCCGCGCCACACGCGGATGAAGGCGTTGTGCTCCCACTCGTCGCCGATGGTCGTCGGCTCGGTGTGGCCGGGGTGGACCGCGGTGGCATGGTCGAGGCCCATGAGGCCGTCCATGATCGAGGCCTTGATGTCGGCGTAGGACGTGCTCAGCGGCGCGCGCACGCCGCCGATCGAGCCCTTGAAGAGCGTGTCGCCGGTGAAGACGTGGCCGTCGATCGTGAAGTTCAGCATGCCCTTCGTGTGGCCCGGGGTGTGCAGGGCGCCGACCTCCAGGTCGCCGATGCGCAGCGGCTCGAAGGGCTGCGCGGCGACCGGCTCGTCGGGGTGCGCGAGGATCGTGATGTCCGGGTAGCGGCGCGTGACGTCGTCGAGGGCGCAGACGTGATCGTGGTGGTGGTGGGTCAGCAGCAGGTGCGTGACGCCGATGTCCTGCTGCTCGGCCGCGTCGAACAGCGGCGCCATCGGACCGCCGGCATCGATGAGGAATCCGGGTCCGCCGGGGGCTGCGGCGACGAGGTACGTGTTCGTCAAAAAGCCGTCCGACATGGTGCGTTCGATGACCATGGCGCCCAGGGTACTGTTTGTCTCATGGCTGCTCCCGCGCTCATTCACACCTGCTATCGCATCGGTGACATCGACCGCTCGGTCGCCTTCTACGAGGCGCTCGGCTTCGAGGAGCTCAGTCGCAAGCCGATCCGCGACGAGGCGATCAACGTCTTCATGGGCCTCCCCGGCGACGGGCCGCGCCTGGAGCTGACCTACAACCACGGCGTCTCCGAGTACGAGCTGGGCACGGGCTACAACCACATCGCGATCACCGTCGGCGACATGGACGAGGCGCTGTCGAATCTCTCCGAGCAGGGCATCGAGCCCGAGAAGCCGCCCTACCGCGTCAGCGAGGGCGGGTCGCTGCTGTGCTTCGTGCGCGACCCGGACGGCTACCGGATCGAGCTCATCGAGCGCAGTTAGTGCAGCACTAGCCGCGCCGTCTGCGCAGCGCGCCCAGCTCGTCCTCGACCATCGCCGCCGTCACGTCCAGACGCTCGAGGCACTGCACCGCGCGCGAGTCGGGGTCGCGCAGCAGGGCGAGCAGCAGGTGCTCGACGCCGAGGTGCTCGTCCTCGAGGCGGACGGCCTCGCGCAGTGCCTGCTCGAGCGCCTGGCGCCCGCGCCGCGAGAAGGGCAGGCGCGCCGGCCTGGCCCAGGGCGGCGGGCTGAGGTCCTCGGTCTCGGGGTCGCCGTTGGCGCGGTCGGCGCTGACCTGGGCGCAGTGGCGCACCTTGTCGAGCGCGACGCCGAGGTTCGTCAGCGCCTCGGCGGCGATGCCCTTGCGCTCGCGCACGAGGCCGGAGAGCAGATGCTCGGTGCCGACGATGCGGCTCTGCACCGCGGCCGCCTCCTGGCGCGCCATCACGACCGCCGTGCGCGCCGGCCCGACGATCACCAGGCGGTTGCCCGCCACCGACTGCTCCTCCTGCCGCCTGGCGGCCGCGGCGACGCGCGGGGCATGCTTGCGATGCGCGGCCTGGCGCGAGACGCCGATCGCCTCGGCGATCAGGCGCCAGGAGTAGCCGCACTTCAGCGCGGAGTCGACCTGCTCGGCCTCGAGCTCGTCGATGCGCCGGCGCAGGTGCGCGAGGGCGCGCAGCGCCTCGGTCGGCCCGGTCGCGGCGGCGAGCTGGCGGGCGAGTCGCACGGTCTCGTCCTGGGGGGCCCGTCTCGGGCGGGTGGTCGTGTCCGTCACCACGTGTTGACGCTCCTGTCAATCAGTGCTGACGCCGACGTCGCAACCTCGTTGTCCAGCTGAGCCTGTGTCTCCGGGGCGCGGCGGGCGATGGGAACGCTCTCACCGCAGACGGCGGCTTCTAAACACCGGGCGGCGCGCTTGCCCCTGGAGCGTCCGCGGGCAGATTCATCTGCGTGAGGCTCAACCGCATCATCCGAAAGCGCCTTCATGACACGGAAGGGTCGGTGATCGGCGACCTGGACGCCGCCATCGCCGTGAACGTCGGAGAGCCCGGCGGGTCGCAGACGCACGCCGTCAGCCACAGCCACGTCGTGCAGAGCACCCGCATCACCCAGTCCAGGACGAAGCGAGATGGCCCGGCTGCGGCCCCGCAGGCGGACGACCCGAAGGAGGACGCATGACCGACGAGACCCGCAACGAGGAGCTCGAGGCCCTCACGCCCGAGGAGCTCGAGGCGCAGGGCGCCGAGGAGCTGCCCGACCGCGAGGCGATGTCCCTGCTCAGCGCGAACGTCGCCGCCCCGGTCAACGCAGCCGCAGCGCTGAACGTCCTCAGCGACAACTCCGACGCGACCGCCACCGCGACCCAGACCGCCCACATCGACCAGAGCAACTAGGAGGCGACGATGCCCGACGAGACCCACAAGCAGGACATCGAGGAGCTGTCACCCGAGGAGCTCGAGGCGCAGGGCGCCGAGGAGCTGCCCGACCGCGAGGCCATGTCGCTCGTCAACGCGAACATCGCCGTCCCGGTCAACGCGGCCGTCGCCGCCAACGTGCTGTCCGACGGCTCGACCGCGATCGCCGACGCGACGCAGCAGGCCGCGATCGACCAGAGCCAGTAACCCGACCCTTCAGTGAAAGGACCAGACATGGCAGACGAGACCCCCAAGATGGAGATCGAGGAGCTCACGCCCGAAGAGCTCGAGGCGCAGGGCGGCGAGGAGCTGCCCGATCGCGAGGCGATGTCGCTCATCAACGCGAACCTCGCGGCTCCGGTGAACGCGGCCGTCGCGGCCAACGTCCTCTCGGACAACGCCAACGCCACGGCGACGGCGACGCAGAACGTCGACATCACCCAGGCCAACTAGGCGCGGTCGCCCTCCCCCGAACCCGCGCTTCTCCGGGGGCGGCCGACGTGGCCGCCCCCGCGTGCTCTTCATGACCAGTCCTCCTCCAGCCACCGCCACGGCCCCCCCGCCGCCGGCCCCCGAGCCGGCTCGCCGCAATCGCCGCGAGCGATCGGCGCGCGCGGAGCGCAACCCGCAGCTCGCGGAGGGCATCGAGCTCATCGGCGAGTACGAGGGCTCGGGCTTCAAGGAGGCGCCCTACATCGCCCGCCGTGGCGACGGGCAGACGATCCAGCTCACGCAGCTGCTGCACCTCGTCGCCGAGCAGTGCGACGGCAGGCGCGACAGCGCGGAGATCGCCCGGCGCGTGACCGAGGCCTTCGGCCGCAAGGTCAGCGCAGGCAACGTCGAGTTCCTCGTCGAGCGCAAGTTGCGCCCGCTGGGCGTGCTCGCCGAGGCCGATGGCTCCAGCCCCGAGCACGACAAGCCCCAGCAGCTGCTCGCGCTGAAGTTCCGCACGGCGCTCGTCCCCGAGCGCTACACGAAGGTCGTCACCACGCTCTTCAAGCCGCTCTTCCTCCCGCCCGTCGTGCTGGCCGTGCTCGTCGCGCTCGCCGGGGTCGACGTCTGGGTCTTCGGCATCCACGGCATCGGCGCCGGGGTCCGGGCGGCCGTCTACCAGCCGTGGCTGCTGCTGGTCTTCTTCGGCGCGATCGTCGTCGCGACGGCCTTTCACGAGTGCGGCCACGCGACCGCGTGCGCCTACGGCGGCGCGCATCCGGGCGTGCTGGGCGCGGGGGTCTACGTCGTCTGGCCGGTCTTCTACTGCGACGTCACCGACGCCTACCGGCTCGGCAAGGGCGGCCGGCTGCGCACGGACATGGGAGGCATCTACTTCAACGCGATCTTCGCCCTCGCGATCGCGGGCCTGTACCTCATCACCGGCTTCGAGCCGCTGCTGCTCATCATCGTGCTGCAGAACTTCGCGATCCTCCAGCAGCTCATGCCGCTGCTGCGCCTGGACGGCTACTACATCGTCAGCGACCTCACCGGCGTGCCGGACATCCTCAACCGGGTCCGGCCGATCCTCACCAGCCTGATCCCGGGACGCGAGCCCGATCAGAAGGTCGCCGAGCTCAAGCCCTGGGTCCGCGTCGCGGTGACGACCTACATCGTCGTGCTCATCCCGGTGATGCTCTTCGCGCTCGTGATGATGGTGCTCAGCGCACCGCGCGTCGTCGCGACGGCCTATGACTCGCTGGGCGTGCTCGCCAACAAGTTCTCGGCCGCATGGCACGCAGACAAGGGCGTCAACGCCGCGGCGAGCGGGCTGCAGATGTCAGCGCTCGTCCTGCCCGTCGCCGGGATGACGGCGACCTCCGGGCGCCTGGGGCGGCGCGCCGTCGGTGGCGCCTGGCGCTGGTCGGAGGGCGACGCCGTGCGCCGCACGGGCCTGCTCGTGCTGCTCACCGGCGGCGTCGCCCTCGCCGCGTTCACCTGGTGGCCCAACGGCGAGTACCGGCCGATCCAGCCGGGCGAGCGCGGCACGATCGCCAGCGCCGTGCAGGCCGTCGAGGCCGTGCCGACCGGCCGGCCCGCGCTGACCCGCCAGCGCGAGAAGCAGCTGCACGGCGCCCCGACCGTGCGCGCGCACGGCAACAACTTCCAGGACCTCGAGCCCAAGGACTCCACCATCCAGACGCCCGACACCACGACGACGACGCCCGCCACCACGACCACGCCCACGACGACGACCACCACCCCCACAGCCACGACGCCCGTCGATCCGACGGCCGTCGCTCCAGCCGCGGTGCCCGACCCGACGGCCACCGTCCCTGCGACCCCACCACCAACGACACCATGACCAAGCTCAGACTCAAGATCGCCGTCCTCGCGCTCGCGGCCGTGTTCTCGCTCGGCGCGGTCGCCTACGGCGCGACGTTCACGTCGGCGAAGACCAACAGCGCCACCGCGGAGCTGCTGTCGACGCCGAACGCATCGCTGTTCGATCTCGCGCTCGGTTTCCGCGAGAACGCCACCGACACCATCGACGAGACCAACGCCGCCTTCGCACATTCGACGTGCGACGGCTGCCGCACGGTCGCGATCGCCTTCCAGGTGGTCATCGTCCAGAGCGCAAGCCCGAGCCAGATCACGCCGACGAACGTCGCGGTCGCGCTCAACGAGAATTGCACCGGCTGCTCGTCGCTCGCGCTCGCCCACCAGTTCGTGGTCGGCAGGGGCGGGCCCGCTCGCATCACGTCGGACGGGCGCAAGCGCCTGTTCGCCGTCGGCGACGACCTGCTGGCGATCGAGCGCAACTACCAGGCGCTGACCGACGCCGAGATCCAGTCGCGGGTCGACGCCGACGCCGCGAAGGTCCGCTCGATCCTCAGCACCGAGCTCGTCCCGCTGCACTCCGGCGGCCCCAAGCCCGGCTTCGAGGACGACCGCTCGATCGACCGCGGCGTCTGACCCCGGGCGGGCCGACGGGCACCGCCTCTAAGCTCCCGGCCATGAGCGCTGCGGCCGGGAGCTGAGGGGTGGCCGAGCGCCGGACAGCCGTCATCGACATGGGGTCCAACTCGTTTCGCCTCGTGGTCTTCACGGCGGCGGACGGGTGGTGGAAGCGCACCGACGAGATCTACCTCGCGGTGCGCATCGGGGCCGGGCTGGACGCGACCGGCGAGCTGGGCGCCAAGCCGATCAAGCGCGCGCTGCAGGCCGCGGACGTCTTCTCGCACTTCTGCAAGGCGATGAAGATCGAGGCGCAGGACATCCAGGTCGTCGCGACCAGCGCGATCCGCGACGCCGCCAACCAGGCGCAGTTCCTCGAGCGGGTGCGCGCCGAGGCGGGCCTGGAGGTCCGCGTCCTCTCACGCGAGGAGGAGGCGAGGTTCGGCTATCTCGCGGCGGTGAACTCCACGACGCTGACCGACGGCGCCGTGCTCGACCTCGGCGGCGGCTCGCTGCAGCTCGTCGAGGTCCTCAGCCGCCATCCCGGGCACCTGGGCTCGTGGCCGCTGGGAGCCGTGCGGATGACCGAGCACTTCCTGCCCGACGGCGACGAGGCCCCCAAGAAGGCGCGCAAGGCGCTGCGCGCGCACGTCGTCGAGACGCTCGAGCGCGACGCCTCGTGGCTGCCGCGCAGCGGCCGCCGGATCGTCGGCATCGGCGGCACGATGCGCAACCTCGCCTCCGCCGCGCAGGCCGAGGCCGGCCTGCCGTCGACCGGCGTCCAGGGCTATCCGATCCAGCGCGAGGCACTGGACGCCCTGATCGATCGCATGGCCGCGATGCCGGCGAGCGAGCGGGCGTCGATCAAGGGCATCAAGTACGCGCGCGCCGACCTCATCCTCGCCGGCGCGCTCGTCGTGCAGGCCGTGCTCGAGTACGGGGGCTTCGACGCGATCGAGGTGACCGAGGCGGGCCTGCGTGAGGGCATCTTCTTCGCCGCCCTGCTCGACGGCGACCCGCCGCTCTTTGACGACGTGCGCCGTGCGAGCGTCCTGAACCTCGCCGCCCGCTACGGCGTCGACCCGGCCCATACCGAGCACGTCGCGCGGCTGGCGATGGGGCTCTTCGACGAGCTGGCCGAGGCCGGGCTGCACGAGGGCGACCGCTGGGAGCGCGAGCTACTGTTCTCGGCCTGCGTCCTGCACGACATCGGCATGTCCGTGGACTACGACGACCATCACAAGCACTCGCGCTACCTCATCCTCAATGCCGGCCTGGCGGGCTTCGCGCCGCGCGAGGTCGCGCTGATCGCCCAGGCGACGCGCTATCACCGCAAGGGGATGCCGGACTTCGCCGAGCTCGAGCCGCTCGCCGAGGACGGCGACCAGGCGCGGCTCGACCGCATGGCGATCCTCCTGCGCCTCGCCGAGGACCTCGAGCGCAGCCGCGACCAGAGCGTCCGCGCCGCCCACGTCGCCGCCGACAACGGCACGATCCGCCTCGAGCTGGAGTCCGACGGCGCCGCGAGCGTCGAGCGCTGGGCGGCCCAGCGCGAGGTCGATCTCTTCGACCGCGCCTTCGGCAAGCGGCTGAAGGTCGCCGGCGGGGTGCCCGGTTGAGCCTGACCCAGGGAAGCGGCCCGCTCGCCGGCAGCAGGTCCTCGGCCACGACGAACTACACGATCCAGGCCCCCGCGCACCGGATCCTGTTCGAGCCCGACGGCCGGCGCCTGCGCGCCTACGTCGGCGACCGCCTCGTGCTGGACAGCACACGGGCGCACCTGCTCCACGAGACCGGGATCCGGCCGGTCGCCTACGTCCCGCTCGAGGACTTCGACGCCGAGCTGATGCAGCGCACGCAGACCTCGACGCACTGCCCGTTCAAGGGCGACGCCTCCTACTGGACGCTGCGCGTCGGCGACGACGTGCGCGAGGACGCGGTCTGGGCCTACGAGGAGCCGCTGGAGGAGGCGGCCTGGCTACGCGGGTTCGCCGCGCTCGCGTTCGACCGCGCCGACCGCTGGCTGGTCGAGGACGAGCCGGTCGTCGCCCGGCTGCGCGATCCCTACCACCACGTCGACGTGCACGTCAGCTCGCGGCCTGTCCGCATCACCGCCCACGGCGAGCTGCTGGCGCAGAGCGCGCGCCCCACGCTCGTCTTCGAGACGAGCATCCCGCCGCGCGTCTACGTGTCGCGCAACGACCTCGTCGCCGGGCACCTGCAGCCGAGCAACACGACGTCGACCGACCCGTACATCGGCGACGCCGTCTACTGGCACGTGCACGCGGGCGGCGAGCGCGTCGAGGACGGCGCCTGGAGCTACGAGCTGCCGCGCGCCGAGGCGATGAAGATCGCCGGCCTCGTCTGCTTCGAGGGCGAGGGCATCACCGTCGAGCTCGGCTGAGGGGCGAGCTCGCAACCGGTGGTGACCGATGCTCTGTTCGCGGCTCTGCTGCGCTGACTACGGCAGCTGCTCGGACAGCTGCGTGCCGCCACTGGCGTCCAGGCCGTCGGGCGCGAGGCGGAAGTCGACGGCCGGGATCGTGACGATCTGGCCCTCGTAGATGACCGCGAAGTGCTGGTCGTGCAGCGCGGGGTCGTCGGAGGCGCGGTCCAGGGAGGCCTGCGATCCGCGCGCGGCGATCTTCCTCGTGAGCTCGCGAAAGAGGCGCAGGCCGGTGTCGGTGAACGCGAACAGGGTCACGGGGCGGCGGGTCTTCTGGTCGATGCCCTGGCGCGCGTTGCGGGTCTCGGTGCCGTTGATGGCGACGTTGTCGTCGAGCACGTACCAGCGGTCGGCGGTGCCCTCGGCGCCGACGATCGCGGTTCCCGGCCTGACCTCGTAGATCGTCGCGCCGGCGGGCGCGGCCGCGCGTGCGGCTGCGCGGGTGACCGCGGCGTTGCCGATCACGCGCCGGCGGGCGCGGTCGAGGGCGAAGAAGATGCTCGCGGGGCGGGCGTTGTCGGCGTCGACGATCGCCGGGCGCTTGGTCGCCCGCAGCACGGCGTCGTAGAGCGACAGCGCGCCCGCCTTGCCGGCCTTCGCCCCGCCGGTCACCTTCGGGTCGCCGGGCGCCGGCCGGCCGTCGGGCCCGATGACGTTCGTCTCCCAGTCGTAGAACTGCAGCCGGCGCATCTTCGCATCGAGCACCGGGTCGTCCTTGCCGCCGAAGCTCGGCCCGTCCGAGCCCGAGTGACGCCCGCGCAGGACGAGCACGCCGGCCACGGTGGCGACGACGGCGATCACCGCCACGACATAGAACATCCGAGTGCTCATCGCAGCCGGGGCGTGGCTCAGCGCCGGCGGGCGGCGTTCTGCTCGTCGTCTGAGCCCGGCGCGCCGACCGGGATCATCGTCTCCTGCGTGGACACGGCCTCGACCATCTCGGCCTCCTCGGCCTCCTTCTCGGCGAGGTGGTCGCCGTCGCAGAGCACGCGGAAGTTGCCGGTCACGCCGCCGTCGGCGTGGATCGTGATCCCCGGCAGGATCTCCTCGCCCTCGTCGAAGCCCAGGCGCTCCAGGTCGAACGCCGCCAGGCCGATGCCGTAGGCGGTGTGCGTCGGGTTCTCGCGGTCGTGCGAGTTGACCCCGATCTGAAACGCGCGCAGGTTCTTGGCGACCTTGGATGTGTCGGCCATCGCCACGAACGGTAGCGATCCGCGCCTCAGGCGTCGATCAGGACGCCCGGGTTCAGCAGCCCCGCCGGGTCGACGGCCGCCTTGGCCGCGCACAGGGCGGCCGCGAAGGGCTCCGGGCGCTGGCGGTCATACCACGGGCGGTGGTCGCGCCCGATCGCGTGATGGTGGGTGATCGTGCCTCCGGCCGCGACGAGTGCGTCGGTCGCCGCGGCCTTGATCTGCGCCCACTGGTCGAGCTCGTCGCCGCGCCGCGCGGGTGCCAGGACGGTGAAGTACGGCGCCGGGCCGTCGGGGTAGACGTGCGAGATGCGACAGGTGATGCGGCCGCCCGCGCCGATCGCCTCCATGGCCGCGGCCGTCACGGCCGCGTGCAGGGCGCCGAAGCGCTCCCAGGTGATCGCGGTCTCGAAGGTCTCCGAGAGGATCCCGATCGAGACGAACGCATCGCGCAGGTAGGGCGCCCGGAAGAAGGCCGTGCGCCAGGCGCCGACCGCATCGCCGCCGCCGCGCCGCTCGCCGCCGCGGCGCAGCGCGCCCTCGTCCCATTCGCCGCCGGCCTCCGCGCACAGATGCAGCCCGCGGTCGAGCAGCTCGCCGACGGGCGCGACCGCCTCCTCGGCCGCCTCGAAGCCGAGCACGAGCAGCGCCCTGGTGCCGTCGCCGGCGCCGGTCATGCGCGCCTCCTCGGCGTCGATGAGACGGCAGTTGGAGGGCCGCAGTCCCGACTGGGCGATCGCGCGCAGCGCGTCGATGCCGTCCTCGAAGGCCGCAAAGCGCACGGCCGCCAGCGAATGCGCCTGCGGGCGCGGGCGCACGCGCACCCAGGCCTCGGTGATCACGCCGAGGATCCCCTCGGAGCCCAGCAGCAGCCCGTCGGGCGACGGGCCGGCGCCCGAGCCCGGCACGCGGCGCGACTGCCACGCGCCGGCCGGCGTCACCGCGCGGACCGCCTCGACCAGGTCGTCGATGCGCGTCTCGGCGGTCGCGAAGTGCCCGCCGGCGCGCGTTGCGATCCAGCCGCCCAGCGTCGAGAGCTCGAAGGACTGCGGGTAGAAGCGCAGCGTCAGGTCCAGCGCGCGCAGCTGCTTCTCCAGCACGGGCCCGGTCGCGCCGGCCTGGATGCTCGCCGCCTGGGAGACCTCGTCGATCTGCAGCACGCGGTCCATCGCGCCGAGGTCCAGCGACAGCGCGCCGTCGAAGCGCGAGGGAACCTCGCACTGCACGCCGCCGCTGACGCTCGTGCCGCCGCCGTAGGGGACGACCGCGACATTCGCCGCGCCCGCCCACTCCAGCAGCGCCTCGACGTCGCGCTCGCCGCGCGGGCGCGCGACCACGTCCGGCGGGAAGTCGAACTGCCCGCGAAAGCCGCGCACGACGTCGGAGTAGGAGCTGCCCCAGGCGTGCGAGGCGCGCGCGTGCGTGTCGCCGGCGCAGATCTCCGCGAGGTGCGCCGGCGCCGCCACGCGCGGCGCGGGCAGCACGACGTCCTCCAGGGCGACCGGCTCGAGCACCTCGCCACCGGCGATGCGCAGGTGCTCCTCCAGGGCCGGCACCGCGGCCCGCAGCTGCTGCTGCGACCAGCCGTCGTCCTCGTAGCCCCATCCCCAGTGCTTGCGCCGGCGCATGAGCCGGACGCTAGTGGACGCCCCACCGGAGGAGTGCGCGATAGTCCGGGCATCTCCGCGCGCGTGCTCATCTTCACCGCCTCGATCGGCGCCGGCCACGACCTGCCGGCCGAGGTGCTGGCGACCTCGCTGCGCGAAGCGGGGGCGACCGTGCAGGTCGTCGACTTCCTCGAGGTCGGCGGCCCGGTCGCGCGAGCGATCATCGGCGGCGCGTCGTCGCTGGAGACGCGAGCGGGCAACATCGCCTTCGACGCCGGCTACTTCCTCGGGACGCGCTTTGCCCCGATGCGGCGTGTCGGCTCGCGGGTCATCGATCGGATCGCGCGGCGGCGGATCCAGGGCTTCCTGGCCGCCAATCAGGCCGACGTCATCGTCTCGACGTA
>JAXDFS010000270.1:0-6741 GCA_034665465.1 Solirubrobacteraceae bacterium | reverse complement strand
AGCCGGTGTCCCACAGCCCGCAGGCGCCGGCCAGGCACATGCCGCCGAGGTAGCCGGAGGCCGTCGTCGCCGGTGTGTTGAAGTCGCCGTGGGCATCGAGCCACAGCACTCGCGTCTGCGGGTGGTTGCGCAGCACGACCGGGAGCGTCGCGACCGCGACCGAGCAGTCGCCGGCGAGCAGGATCGGAACGCGGCCCGCGGCGAACGCGTCGTCGAGCTGGCCGCCGGCCTCCAGCAGGCAGCCGCGCGAGTCGCGCAGGTCCTCCTCCCAGCTCGCCGTGCGCGGCTCGGCGACCGAGCCGACGATCCGCGCGCCGAGCAGCTCGGCGAGCTCGCGCGTGCCCTGCGCCGGCTCGCGGACGCGGTCGGCGGTGCGGCACAGCAGGCCGGTCAGCTGCCGGTCCACTGCGGCTCGCGGCGCTCGAGGAAGGCGGCGACGCCCTCGCGGGCGTCCTGGGTGCTCAGCGCGATCGACAGCTGCGCGCGCTGGTACTCGAGCGCCTCGCCGAAGGCCATGTCCTGCTGGGCGAAGAGCGCGTCCTTGCCGAGCCTGACGATCAGCGGCGACTTCGCCGCGAGCGCCTGCGCCCAGCCGGCGACGGCGCCGTCGAGCTCGTCCGGCGCGACGACGCGGTTGACGATCCCGATCCGCAGCGCCTCCTGGGCGTCCATGCGCTCGCCCAGCAGCAGCAGCTCGTGCATCTTCTTGCGCGGGATGCTGCGGCCGATGAGCGCCGCGATCATGAACGGGAACAGCCCGACGTTGATCTCCGGCGTGCCGAAGGTCGCGCGCTCGCTCGCCACGACGAGATCGCAGGCGAGGGCGAGGCCGAGCGCGCCCGCGAGGACGTGCCCGCCGGCGGCGCAGATGATCGGCTTGCCGAGCCGGCCCATGAGCTCGAACAGGCGCGGGAAGCGGGCGTTGGCGGCGTGCCGGGCGGCGAGCGGCACGTCGGCGGTGAAGCCCGCGAGGTCGCCGCCGCTGGAGAAGACCCGCTCGTGCGTGGAAGCGAGCACGACGCAGCGCACGTCACCATCGTCGCGCGCCTGCGTGAACGCGGCGAGCAGCTCGTCGAGCATCGCGTCGGAGAGCGCGTTGCGCGTCTCGGGATGGTCGAGCGCGACCGTCGCGATCGAGTCGGCGACCTCGTAGCGCAGCAGCGTGTAGGTCATGGGGCGCAATCTACCGGCCACCCCGCGTGCGAATAGTGAGACGTGCCACTGTTCACTTCCGCCGCTGCACGGTAGCGTTGCGCCAATGGCCACCGCCGACGAGGTCGTCCGGCCCGACCACGCCGTGCGGCGCGGGCACTTCATCTTCGGCGACGAGCACGACGCGCTGCGCGAGACCGTCCGCGCGTTCGCGCTGCGCGAGCTCGCGCCGCACGCCGAGGAGTGGGAGGAGACGACCTTCCCGGACGCGGTCTTCCGGCGCATGGGCGAGCTCGGCTTCCTCGGCCTCGACAAGCCCGAGCGCTACGGCGGGCAGGGCGGCGACTACTACGCGAGCCTCGTGCTCGCCGAGGAGCTCGCCCACTCGCGCTCGGGCGGGCTGACGATGGGCGTCGCCGTGCACACCGACATGGCGATCCCGCCGATCCTCGCCTTCGGGACCGAGCGCCAGAAGCAGGACTGGGTCGTGCCCGCGATCGCCGGCACGAAGATCCTCTGCCTCGGGATCACGGAGCCCGACGCCGGCTCGGACGTCGCCGCGATCAAGACGCGCGCCGTGCCCAGCGAGGACGGCTCGGAGTACGTCATCAACGGCTCTAAGACCTACATCACCAACGGGCTGCGCGCCGACGCGATCATCCTCGTCACGAAGACCGACCCCGGCGCCGGCCACGACGGCTTCACGCTCTTCCTCGTGCCGATGGACCTGCCGGGCGTCATCCGCGAGCAGCGCCTGGAGAAGCTCGGCATGCACGCCAGCGACACCGCGCTGCTGGCATTCCAGGACGTCCGCGTGCCGGCGGGCGCGGTCCTCGGCGAGGTCGGCAAGGGCTTCTTCCACATCATGTGGGAGCTGCAGGGCGAGCGCCTGATCAGTGCGGCCAGCTCCGTCGCGACGGCGCAGCTGTGCTTCGACCGCACGCTGGAGTACGCGCTGACGCGCAACGCGTTCGGCCGCCAGATCGGCCACTTCCAGGCCATCCGCCACAAGTTCGCCGAGATGGCGACCAAGCTCGAGTCCGCGCGCCAGATGGTCTACGCGACCGCCTGGCACCACGCGCGCGGCGACTACCCGGTGCGCGAGATCTCGATGGCCAAGCTGCACGCGTCGCGGATCGCGGTCGAGGTCGCCGACGACTGCATCCAGATCCACGGCGGCGCCGGCTACATGAAGGAGTACGGGATCGAGCGCGTCTGGCGCGACCTGCGCCTGAACCGGATCGGCGCCGGGACCGACGAGATCATGCTGGATGTGATCGGGCGGAGCTACGGCCTCTAGGAAGGGCCGGACCCTTGCCCGATCGCCGGGCGGAGCTACGGCCTCTAGGAAGGGCCGGCCCGTGTGACGTTGTTCACACGGTTTGCACGAATCTGGCGCGTGCGGATACGGTGCGCTGGTCGCCCGGATGAGCCGGGCACGGATACGGGGAGCAGTGCTCATGACCCTCAGGATGCGATGGACCTTCGGCGTAGCCGTTGCGGCGGCGCTCGCCCTTCCCGCGGCGGCTTCCGCGACGACGAAGACCGTGAAGATGGGCTTGTCGGACACCGCCGCCGCGCCGCTGCGGCCCTACGCCGCCGATGCCAACGCGTTCTTCCCGAGCACGATCGCCGTCCACGTCGGCGACTCCGTCAGGTTCGTTCCGGCGAGCTTCCACAGCGCGCACCTGCTCGGCAAGTCGGGCAAGATCGCGCCGATCAACGTCCTCACCGGCAAGGCCGTCACGGGCATCACGGACGCCGCCGGGGCGCCGTTCTTCTTCAACGGCCTGCCCGAGATCGGCACCAACGGCGCGCTGTTCGCACCCCCTGGCAACTTCGGCAGGAAGCTGACGACGAACGGGACCAAGGAGATCGAGAGCGGGCTGCCGACCGCGAGGAATCCCAAGCCGATGGTGGTCAGGTTCACCAGGGCCGGACTGTTCCGGTACGTCTGCGACCTGCACCCGGGGATGAAGGGCGCCGTCCGCGTGGTCGCCAGGAGCAGGCCGGTGCCGTCCGCCGCCGGCGACGCCAAGCGCGTCAAGGCGCAGTTCGCCCAGGTGCTCGCGGTCGCCAAGACCTTCACGAGCGTCACGCCGCCGGCCAACACGGTTGACGTCGGCTACTCCGGGGCCCACGGGACGACGCTCTTCGGCTTCGTGCCCTCCAAGCTGACGGTTCCCGTCGGGACGACCGTGACGTTCACCGCCGCCAAGGCGGGCTTCGAGGTCCACACGGCGACGACCGGCCCCGGCAACCCCGACAAGGAGCCGACGTCCTACCTCGGCACGATCGCCGGCGGGCAGGACGACCAGCGGCTGAACTACCCGAGCGACCCGCCGACGGCGCCTGCGGCGCTGACGCCGCTGCTGCACGGCAACGGGTTCTGGAACAGCGGCGTGATCGGGCCCAAGGCGCCGCTGCCCAGCAGCAGCCAGGTGACGTTCGCCGCCGCCGGCACGTATGAGTTCTACTGCCTGATCCACACGTTCATGCACGGAACGGTCACCGTTCAGTGAGGCGCAGGGTCGCGCTCGCGACCTTCCTGCTGACCGGCGCGGCGGTGCTCGCCGCCGCGCCGGCCGCCGGGGCCGCGACGCGCGAGTTCTGGGTGGCCGCCACCCCGGTCACCTGGAACATGGCGCCCAACCAGCGCGACGACATCACCGGCGCGAGGCTGCAGCCGGCCCAGACGGTGCGCCCGGCGACGGTCTACCGGCGCTACTCGGCCCACTGGCGCCGCCCGCTGGCCAACTCGCCGATGTCCGGCAACCAGAACCTGATCCCCGGGCCGCTCCTGCGCGCCCGCGTCGGCGACAGGCTCGTCGTGCACTTCAAGAACATGGACTTCACGACGATGAACGGGCACTCGATGCACTTTCACGGCGTCGAGTACCGGCCCAGCTCGGACGGGTCCTTCGTGCCGGGCATCTCGGGGCCGGACGGCAACGTGCTGCCCGGGCGGACCTGGACCTACCGGCTGACCGCCGGCTCCCAGTCCGCAGGCGTGTGGCCCTACCACGACCATTCCCCGTCGATGCACGAGTCGATCGAGGGCGGCATGTACGGGATGCTGTCGATCCGCGGCCGGCACGAGGCGCTGCCCGATCGCGAGTTCGTCGTCGTCTTCGCGCCGATGGGCGACTTCCAGACGATCGACGGGCGCGCGTTCGTCGGCAACACGCCGGTGTTCCGCGCGCGCGTCGGGCAGCTCGTCCAGTGGGACGTCACGGCGATGGGCTCCGAGCACCACACCTTCCACGTCCACGGCCACCGCTGGCTGGAGGCCGGCGGCGTGTCGCGCGACACGCACACGATCGGCCCCGCAGAGTCGTTTCGCTTCCGCTGGCGTGAGCGTGCGCCCGGCGTCTGGCTCTATCACTGCCACGTCGAGCAGCACATGGAGCGCGGGATGATCGGCACCTACAGGGTCGCCCGATGAGGCGCGCCGCGCTCCTGGCGATCCTCGCCGTGGCAGCGCTCGTCGCGCCCGCCGCCGCGCAGCACGCCGCCGGCCACGGGGCCGCGGCGGCCGACGTGAGCATCGGCTTCGACCGTGTCACGCCGCCACACGTCGACGTCGTCGCCGGCGAGACCGTCATGTGGACGAACGACAGCGTGCGCACCCACACCGTGACGGCCGACGACCAGAGCTTCGACTCGGGGCGCCTCGGCACGTCGAGCACCTTCAGCCGCGCCTTCGACACGACGGGCGAGGTCGCCTATCACTGCTCGCTGCACCCCTTCATCAAGGGCGTCGTCGCCGTCCACGACCTCCTTCTCGAGCAGCCACCGACGGCCGCCTCGGCGCGGCGGCCGTTCGTCCTCGCGGGCCGCGCGAGCAGCGCGCTCCCGGCCGGCACGGCGGTGGCGCTCGAGGCCGACAGCGGCGCGGGCTTCGCGCCGGTCGCCGCGACCGTGCTCGCAGCCGACGGGTCCTTCAGCGCGAGCTTCGTGCCGAGCGCGACCGCGACCTACCGCGCAGTGGCGGGCGGGCTGAGCAGCCCGCCGGTGCAGCTGCTCGTGCTCGACCGCCGCATCTCGCTGACCGCCCGGCACAGCAGGGCCGGCACCGTCCTGCGGACGACGGTCGCCCCGGCCTCGCCCGGCGGGCACGTCGTGCTGCAGCTCTTCCTGCCCGAGCGCTTCGGTTGGTGGCCCGTTCAGG
The DNA here is from genome assembly GCA_034665465.1 of Solirubrobacteraceae bacterium. Classification (GTDB taxonomy): domain Bacteria; phylum Actinomycetota; class Thermoleophilia; order Solirubrobacterales; family Solirubrobacteraceae; genus CADCVQ01. The sequence goes on along the minus strand of JAXDFS010000270.1, from coordinate 1,418 downwards.
GCGCGCGCCTGGATCGCAGCTCGGCCGCGCGCTTCACGGTGCCGACGCGCCGTCACCTCCTCGCGCGCGTCGTGCTGACGCTGCCCGACGGCGCGACGCGCCTTGCCGAGAGCCGGACGGTGCACGTCGGCCGCCCGCGTCCTGCGGCGAAGCTCAGCTGAGCTGCTCGTCGCCGCCGGCGCGCGGCATCCTCGCAAGCGGTCCCCCGCCGGTCGCGCGTCGCACCACCCGCGGCAGCAGGATGCGCCCGCTCGCCACCAGCCAGTACGGCCGCGGCACGTAGCGCTCGGCGCGGCCGCCGGGGCCGGCGTCGACGATCGCCTCGGCGACGCGGTCGGGCGTCGAGACGAGCCAGCGCGTGAGGCGCCGCGAGACGAGCTGGCGCTGCGGGAAGCCCTCTGTGGCGACGAAGCCCGGCAGCACGAGCCCGACGTGCACGCCGTGCGCGGCCTCCTCGAGGTGCAGGGCGTCGGTCCAGCCGGCGAGCGCGAACTTGCTCGCCGAGTAGGCGCCCGTGCCGGCGCGCGCGACGCGGCCCGCCGTGCTCGCGACGTTGACGATCGCGCTCGGGGCCGACGCGCGCAGGAGCCCCAGCAGCGCCTCGGTCACGCGCACCTGGGCGTCGAAGTTCAGCTCCATGTGGCGGCGCACGTTCTCCCAGCCGGCCTCGCCGAACGTGCCGTGCCAGGCGGCGCCGGCATTGTTGACGAGCAGGTCCAGGCGCCCATGCTCGTCTGCGACGACGCGGGCGATCCGCGCCGGGGCGTCCTCGTCGGTGAGGTCGGCGGCGACGACCGTCGCCCCGCCGAGCTCGCCGGCCAGCGCGCGCAGCCGCTCCTCGCGGCGCGCGACGAGCACGAGCCGGGCGCCCGGCTCGCGGGCGAGGCGGCGGGCCGTCGCCTCCCCGATCCCGCTCGATGCCCCGGTGATGAGGGCGATCACGCGACGCAGGCTATCCGCCGGCGTTCGACTGGCCAGTCAGCCAGAGGGTTATCGTGCTGCGCGGCAACCGGACAAGGAGCGGGCATGGGAGTTCTGGACGGGAAGGTCGCGATCGTCACGGGGTCGGCGCGGGGGATCGGCCGCGCGACCGCAGAGCTGCTCAGCGAGCAGGGCGCGAGCGTGCTCATCAACGACCTCGACGGCGATGTCGCGCAGCAGACCGCGTCGGAGATTCCCGGCGACACCGTCGTGCACGCCGGCGACCTGACCGCCGACGGCGCCTGCGACGCGCTCGTCCAGACGGCGATCGACACCTGGGGCAAGATCGACATCATCGTCAACAACGCCGGCTACACGCTGGACGCGCCCATCCACAAGATGAGCGACGACTGGTGGGACCGGATGATCGCCATCCACACGACAGTTCCCTTCAAGGTCCTGCGTGCCGCCGCCCCGCACCTGCGCGAGCCGGCCAA
>JAXDFS010000269.1:0-8659 GCA_034665465.1 Solirubrobacteraceae bacterium | reverse complement strand
GGCGGAGCGCCTGCGGGCCTGCGCGCGGGTGTTGAGCCCACCGGCGAGGATCGTCATGACGGGCAACGTCGCGCCCGAGGCGCTCGCCGCCGTGCGCGCGGGCGCCCTGCCGGGCGTCGAGGTCCAGGTGCACGCGCCCGGCGAGGTCCGGGCGATCGACGGCTCGATCGACGTCCTGTTCGTCGGCCCCGCGAGCCCCTACAGCGCCGCCGTCGAGATGCTCCAGAGCTGGCCCGGCCGCGTCGTTCCGGGCGGCACGCTGTTCATCCACGGCGCCTTCGCGCTGCCGCCGCTGACCGCCGCGCTGCTGCGCACGGTCGGCTCCTCGCGCGGCTGGCGCTACTTCGATCGCGAGGGCGCGCTGGCCGAGTACGTCCGCGCCGACCTCAGCCACGGCGAGCGCGTGCTCGACGCCTTCGCGCAGGCCGCGCAGCTTCCCGGCTTCGCCCGCGGGTTGGCGCGCAGACGCGCCGCGCGCTTCAGATCGCCGTAATCACGAGCATCTAGATTGGTCTGCATGGAGAAGACCGACATCACCACCCCGATCACGAAGACCGACGACGAGTGGCGCGCGACGCTGACGCCGGAGCAGTACGAGGTGCTGCGCAAGGCCGGCACCGAGCGCGCCTTCACCGGGCAGTACGTCAACGAGAAGACGCCCGGCATGTACAACTGCGCCGGCTGCGGCGCCGCGCTGTTCGCCTCCGACACGAAGTTCGACTCCGGCACCGGCTGGCCGAGCTTCACGGATCCCGCGGTCGCCGAGGCCGTCGAGCTGCACACCGATCGCAGCTACGGCATGACGCGCACCGAGGTCATCTGCAAGAGCTGCGGCGGCCACCTCGGCCACGTGTTCCCCGACGGCCCGGGCGAGAGCGGCGAGCGCTACTGCATCAACTCGGCGGCGCTCGCGCTGGAGCCGAAGGCGCAGTAGTCAGCCATCGCCGAGGTCGGCGCCGGCGGGCAGCGCGGCCGACAGCCGGCGCCAGATCTCGGTCGTGGTGACCGGCGCGAGCAGGATGCCGCCTCCGAGCTCGTCGGTGAGCGTCGCGACGCGCCAGGCGCCGGCCGGGCCGGCGTCGACGATCTCGCAGGTCCGGCTGCGGTCCGTGCCCCAGGCGCAGCGCAGCCGCCAGTGCAGCACCGAAGCGGCCGCGAGCTCGCCGAGCGCCGCCGCGCTGTCGAGGTCGAGGTCGAGGCCGAAGGCGACCGCCAGCAGCGCGTCCAGCTGCGCGGGCTCGTCGAGCAGCAGATCCAGCGCCTCGCGCTCGCAGCGCAGCACGCCCGTCACGCGCGGGAGCGGGCGCGGGCCGAGGTACAGGTTGTCGGCCAGGAGGTTGGGCAGCAGCGGCGCGTCGACCTCGACCGGCCCGCCGGCGCCGAGGTCCAGCTCGACGACGCCGTCGGCGCGCAGCACACCGGCCGCCGAGAGTCGCTCGGGGCGCAGGACGTCGAGGCTCACCGTCGCGAGCGCGGTCTCAGCCTTCATCGCCGAGGCGCAGGCTGGCGGCCATCGCATGCCAGACGTCGTGCAGCGCCGCGTAGTCCTGCGTCGGCCCCGTGGCCGAGATCACGAGCGCGCGGCCGCGATGGACCGCGTGCCACTGCTCGAGCGTGAGGCTCGAGACGCCCTGGCGGTAGGTGGCGAGCGTGCGCCGCGCCGGAAGGCCGCTCGCCAGCTCCGTGTCCTCGCTGTCGAGCAGGCGCAGGTCGGTCAGCCAGCGCGTCTCCTCGAGCAGCCCCTGCTCGGAGAGCGATGCCGCGTCGTGGTCGCCGTCGCCGAACCCGGCGAGCGAGACGGCGAAGCCCGGGGGAAGGCTCAGGTCGTCGGGCATCTCCTCCGACCCCGCCACCAGCCCTTCGGGAAGCTCGGTCGTCTGCCACGCGTCGGGTACCTGCAGAGCGAAGCCGAGGGCGGCATGCTCGACGAGTCGCATCGCGTCAGCGCTTCGCGCTCTCGAGGACCTTGAGCTCGTGGGCGATCGCGTTGCGGTGGTCCAGCTCACGGATGAGGTCGTAGGCCTTGGTGCGGTAGTCGATCGGATCCAGCGGCTCCGGGCTGTGCAGCCGGGCATACAGGTCGTTGATCCGGCCCTCCTGGGCGTGCGCCTCGTCGAGCAGGCTGCGCATCTTGGGCGTCGGATGCGTGATGTCCGGCCACGAGCCGGGGCCACGACCCTCGATCTCGATGCGCGAGCGGATGGCCGTCGGGAGCTTCATCATCTGCTCGGAGTTGCGGTTGGGCTCGAACAGGATCTCGCCGCTGACGACCTGTGCCGCCTTGTCGGCGCCGACAGCCGACAGCAGGGCGCCGAATCCCATGGCGATCCAGCCGACGGGCCCCTCCACGGTCTTCAGGCCGAGCTTCGCCATCAGCCACCTGAGGCCGGTCGAGCTCGCCCTGCCGGCCGCGACGTCGATCGCTCCGGCCTGCGCGGCCCGGAACGACTTCTCGGCGGCGCTGAGGTCGTTGCGGTTCATGTCCTTGAGGATCTGGGCGATCATGCTCGTCGCGATGCCGGCGCTTTCGAGCACCGAGGCGAGCCTGCCGGCCGCTTTCATCGTGCGGCTGATCGAGCGCAGGTTGGAAGGCACGGGTCGCCCGGGGAACCTGCGCCTGTAGGCGGCGATCGCGTCGAGGTTGTGCAGGCTGGCCGCGCTCATGTGCTTCATGAGCTCGTCGACGGCCTCCGCGTGCCTGATGTCGTCCATCGAGTTGAAGACATCGGGCCAGAGCTTCTGGAGCCTGGCCAGCGACGTGCCCCCGACCACGGTCGTGTGGGCCGCGGGCATGTGGATCAGCGCGATCCGCGCGAGCCTGAGCCCGTACTCCGGATTGCCTTCCTCGTCGGCGGCCTTGACCCGTTCCCCGAGCGCGACGGCGAAGCTCCCCATCCCCTGGATCAGGTCGCCGAGCGAGTTCACGCCCGCTTGGAGGAAATGACACGTGGCCTCGACGTCGCCCATGCTCGGCGGGAGGCCGGCGGGCACCTTGCCCATGGCGCTCGCGATCGGATCGGTCACGCGACGGTAGTGGCGCAGCTCGCCGCCGACGCGGATCATCGCCTCGGTGTCGAACAGGACCGTCCTCATGCGGCGCGGTGAGGCTGCGTGGAAGCGGCGCGGCGCTCCGCCGCGTAGCGGTCCTCGGCCTTGCCCCAGGCGTACTGGTCGGTCTCGAGGTCGTGCGCGGCACGGTCGAGCCGCGCGGCGAGGTCGCGGGCGTCGCTCGCGTAGCGCTGGGCGCTGTGGCACGCGGTCTGGATGTGCCTGCGCCACCGCTCCCCGGCGTCGGCGCGGAACTCCACGGTCTCGGTCCGGTCAGGCAGCATCGCGAACGACGCCTCGAGCACGGTGGCGTCGCAGCGCAGCTCGATGGCCTTCTCGCGCATGGCTCCCGGATCCCCGGGCGGCTTGGGTCCAGGTGGCCGCACGCAGTCAGTGTAAAAGCCTCGCCCAGGGGCTTCAACGGTAATGGTGCTCTGAGCGCGTGTGATCGCCGGGCCTGGGCGGGTAATGCGGTGAGTTCCCGGCCGGAAGGAGCCACGATGCAGTACTGGTTCGCAACCTCCACGGAGGAGTTCACGCCCTCGGCGATGCTCGAGCAGGCCAAGGCCGCCGATCGCGCCGGCTTCGACGCGCTGGGCACCTCTGACCACTTCGCGCCCTGGTTCCCGGACGGGCAGGCCGCCAACGCGTGGGTTCACCTCGGCGCGCTCGGACAGGTGACCGAGAAGCCCATCGGCACCGGCGTCACGCCGATCGCGCACCACTACCACCCTGGCGTGGTCGCGCAGGCGTTCATGTCCCTCGAGGAGCTCTATCCGGGGCGCGTGTTCCTCGGCGTCGGGTCCGGCGAGGCCGTCAACGAGACGCCGCTGGGCATGCAATGGCCGCCCTATAGCGAGCAGCGCCGGCGCCTGGAGACGGGCCTGGAGGCGATCACGCGGCTGTGGGCGGGCGAGACCGTGACGATGGACGCGGGCTGGTTCCGGCTCGAGAAGGCCAGGCTCTGGACGCGCGCGAGCACGCGCCCGAAGCTCTACGTCTCGGCGTTCGGGCCCGAGTCCGCCCAGCTCGCCGGTCGTTTCGGCGACGGCCTGTGGACGCTCGGCGACCCCGAGCAGGCACCCGAGATCGTCGACGCCTACCGCGAGTCCTGCCGCGAGCACGGCCGCGAGGCCGGGGAGATCATCTTCCACGCCGGCTTCGCCTGGGCCGACGACGAGCAGGCCGCGATCGAGGGCGCCCGGCACTGGAAGCCCACCCAGCTGCCCGAGCTCTACCTCGAGGACATCGCCGACCAGGAGGACATGCAGCGCCGCGCAAACGACCAGATGAGCGACGAGGAGTTCGCCAAGCAAGGCTTTCTGATCGGCTCCGACCCCGACGAGCACATCGATCGCATCCGCGAGATGGAGCGCGCGGGCGCGACCGTCATCTGCCTGCAGCTCATCGGCCGCGCCGACCCGCTGGGGTCGATCCGGACCTACGGGGAGCAGGTGCTGCCGGTGCTGCGAGGGGCGATGGTGCGGTCGTAGGTCCGGGGCCGGGCCGAACTGCATCTCTGACCAGACGGGGCCCGAGCGCCTGTGGCGCCCCCGGCGAGCGGCCCGCGACCGGCGGATGCGGGCAGGGCGACGAGTAGGTGTTCGCCTGGAACATCTACTCGTCGAGGTTCTGCATCGACGACGGCTCGTGTCGACGAACACGGCTCGACCACACCGATTTCAGCCCACTGAGACGCGGCGGGGTGACGACGGCTAGTCGAACAGCCCGAGCTGCCGGCCCTCGCCCGGGTCCGGATCGGGCGAAACGGGCATCGACTCCGCCTCCACCACCACCTCCGGCTCGGGCACGGCGGGCTCCGGCGGGGCGACGGGCTCCGGCTGCTGCGGCAGCGCCAGCTCCAGCAGCTGCGGAAGCCGTGCGAAGTCCGCGCGCAGCGTGTCCAGCAGCGAGCGCGTATAGAGCGCGGCGGCAGGATGAAAGAGCGGATACAGCCGCACGGCGCGGCGGCCGATGACGCGGATCTCGGCCTGCCCGTGCAGCCGCGTGATGCCTGTCGGGTCGCCGCGCAGGAGCTTCGTCGAGAAGTTGCCCAATGTGCAGATGACCCGCGGCTGGATCAGCTCGACCTGGCGCAGGAGGTAGTCCGAGCAGTTCTCGATCTCGACGGGCAGGGGATCGCGGTTGCCGGGCGGGCGGCACTTGAGCGTGTTCGCGATCCAGACGTCCGCCCGCGCCAGCCCGACCTCGTCGAGGAGCTGGTCGAGCAGCTTGCCCGCGGCGCCGACGAACGGGACGCCCTGCTCGTCCTCGCGGGCGCCCGGGGCCTCACCGACGAACATGAGATCCGCGTCGGCGTTGCCGGCGCCGAAGACCACCTGCGTGCGCGCGCGGGCGAGCTCCGGGCAGCGGATGCAGCCGCGGGCCTCCGCATAGACGGCCTTGAGCTCCTCGCGACGCTCAGCGCTCGATGCCACGGCCCGATCCTAGATGCGCGGTGAGCTATCGTCTGTGTCGACGGCACCCACCGTCGAGACAGCAGACGCGACCGGTACCCCGGACTCCGAGGACTGGACCGATATGGAAGACACGCAGACAAGGCCCAAGCGGCGCGGCGACGCGCGCGGCCAGGCTCGCATCGCGATCGTCGGTGCCGGCCGGCTCGGAAGCGCCCTCGCCGGCGCGCTCACCGCTGCGGGCGTGGACGTCGAGGGGCCGCTCGGCCGCGGCGAGCGGCCGGCCGCCGGCTGCGACGTCGTGCTGCTGTGCGTACCCGACGCCCAGATCGAGGCAGCCGCCGCCGCGCTCGCGCCCGGGCCGGCCGTCGGCCATTGCTCGGCCGCCACCACGCTCGCGGCCATCGCGCCGCACGGGGCGCTCGCGTTCTCGCTGCATCCCCTGATGACCGTCACGCTCGCCGGGGCGAGCTTCGCCGGCGTGACCGCGGCCATCGCCGGCGCCACGCCCGCTGCGCTGGGCGTCGCCGAGGCGCTCTGCAACGCGCTCGGCATGCGCCCCGTGCAGATCGACGACACCGATCGCGCCGCCTACCACGCCGCGGCCTGCGTCGCCTCCAACTACCTCGTCGCCGTCGAGGACCTCGCCGAGCGACTGGCGGCCACCGCCGGGATGGGCCGCGAGCCGCTCGTCGCGCTCGTGCAGGCGAGCGTCGCCAACTGGGCGGCCCTCGGCGCGCCGGCCGCGCTCACCGGCCCGGTCGCGCGTGGCGACGAAGCGACGGTCGCCCGCCAGCGGGCCGCGGTCGCAGAGCGCGCACCCGACGACCTCGAGCTCTACGACGCCCTGACGAGCGCCACGCGCCGCCTCGCCGCAGGGCCGGTGGCCTCATGAGGACCGTGCGCACCGTCGCCGAGCTGCGCGCCGCCCTCGACGAGCCTCGCCGCGACGGCCGGCGGATCGGCCTCGTCCCGACGATGGGCGCGCTGCACGACGGGCACCTGTCGCTGATCGACCGGGCCCGGGCGAGCTGCGACGTGGTCGTCGTCACGCTCTTCGTCAATCCCGCCCAGTTCGACGAGGCCGCCGATCTCGACGCCTATCCGCGCGACGAGGCCCGCGACGCCGTGCTCGCCGAGCAGGCCGGAGCGGACCTGCTCTTCGCCCCGGACCCCACCGAGGTCTACCCGCCCGGCTTCTCGACGACGGTGACCGTGTGCGGCGTCAGCGCGCCACTCGAGGGGGAGATTCGCGGCGCCGCGCACTTCGCGGGGGTCGCGACCGTCGTCTGCAAGCTGCTGAACATGGCCCAGCCCGACGTCGCCTTCTTCGGCCAGAAGGACGCCCAGCAGGTCGCGGTCATCCGCCGGCTCGTCCGCGATCTCGACATGCCTGTCGAGATCGAGGCGGGCGCCACGGTGCGCGAGCACGACGGGCTCGCGCTCTCCAGCCGCAACGCGCGCCTGAGCGGCGACGAGCGCGCCCGCGCGCTCGCGCTGCGCCGCGCGCTGGATGCCGTGCGCGCCCTGGCCGCCAAAGGCGAGCGCGACGCGGGCGCACTGGCCGCCGCCGGCCGCGCGGCGATGACCCCGTTCCGCGTCGAGCCCGAGTACCTCGCGCTCGTCGCACCCGACACGTTCGCGGAGGTCCCCAGCGTGGGCGACGAGCAGGTGCTCGTCGCCGTCGCCGCGCGGGTCGGAGACGTTCGCCTGATCGACAACGACATCCTCGAGGGACGGAGGCACTGATGCAGCGCACGATGCTCAAGTCCAAGATCCACCGGGCGACCGTGACCGGCAGCGATCTGCACTACGTGGGGTCGATCACGATCGATCCCGATCTGCTGGACGCCGCCGACATCCTCGAGCACGAGCAGGTCCACGTCGTCGACGTCGACAACGGTGCCCGCTTCGAGACCTACACGATCGCCGGCGAGCGGGGCTCGGGGACGATGCAGATCAACGGCGCAGCCGCCCGGCTCGTCCACCACGGCGACACGATCATCGTCATCTCCTACGCCCAGTACGACGCCCCCGAGCTTGCCACCCATGAGCCGCGCGTCGTCCACGTCGAGGCGGGTACGAACTCGATCCTCGACGTCGACAGCGAGGTCGCCACCCTGCTGACCATGCCCCGGAGGGACTAGCCATGTCGACCCATCCGAGCCAGATCTCGGTCGTTGCGACGACACCCGAGCGCCTGCCGGTCACGCTCCCCCAGCTCGCCGAGCTCAAGCGCCTCGGCGAACCGATCGTCATGGTCACGGCATACGACTTCCCGAGCGCCCGCGCCGCCGAGGCCGCCGGCGTGGACGTCGTGCTGGTCGGCGACTCGGGCGCGATGACCGTGCTCGGCTATCCGTCGACGGTCGGCGTCGAGCTCGACGAGATGCTCATGCTCGCCAAGGCCGTGCGGCGCGGGCTGCGCACCCCGCTGCTCGTCGGCGACCTGCCGTTCGGCTCCTATGAGGCGTCTGACGAGCAGGCGGTCCGCAGCGCGCTGCGCTTCGTCAAGGAGGCCGGCTGCGATGCCGTCAAGCTCGAGGGCGGTGGCGCCGTGCCGGCCGCCCGAGCGCGGGCGATCATCGGCGCCGGCATCCCCGTGATGGGTCACGTCGGCCTCACGCCGCAGACCGCGACGGCACTGGGGGGCTACCGCGCGCAGGGCCGCAGCGCCGGCGCCGCGGCCCGGATCGCCGCCGAGGCGCTCGCGCTGCAGGACGCGGGCTGCTTCTCGATCGTGTTCGAGGCGATCCCGTCCGACGTCGCCGCCGCGCTCATGACGCGCATCGAGGTGCCGGCCATCGGCATCGGGGCCGGGCCGTCGACCGACGGGCAGGTGCTCGTCTTCCACGACCTGCTCGGGATCCGCGAGGGGCTTGGGGCCCGGTTCGTCAAGCGCTACGCCGATCTGCAGGACGAGATGGTCAGCGGCGTGGCCGCGTTCGCCGACGACGTGCGCCACCGGCGCTATCCCGGCCCCGAGCACGGCTACGCGATCGACCCGGACGAGCTTCGCTCGTTCCGTGACCGCCTGACATAGACTGCCGCGGCGATGGCCCGGCTATCGCAGGTCTTCGCCCCCAGGGACCGCGCCTTCTTCGATCTGTTCGAGGAGGCCGCCAACAACGTGCTGCGCGCGGCCGAGCTGCTCGACGAGATGCTCGGCTCCTACCCCGAGCAGGCGGGCCTCG
>JAXDFS010000268.1:0-4194 GCA_034665465.1 Solirubrobacteraceae bacterium | reverse complement strand
GAACCGCGCACCGCCGCGGATGCGCGACGGCTCCTCGGCCACGAGCACGATGAGCTCGACGCCGCGGCGCGTCGCCTCGGCGACGATCCCCTCCCCGGCCCTGCGCGCGCGCACGGTCGCGGTCGCCACCTCGACGCCCTCGTACTCCTCGCCGACGGCCTTGGCGCGGGCCAGCGCGGCGCGGGCGCGCTTGAGCTGGGCATCGGGCAGGCGGGCGTCCAGCGGCAGCGACAGCGGGACCTCGAAGACCCAGACCGCCTCGATGGTCGCTCCCGACCCGGCGCCCGCGTCGTCCTGCTCGGCGGCGGCGAGCCGGCCGGCGGTCTGGACGATGTCGTCGTCGAGCGGGGAGCCGAAGATCGGCACGAGGATCGAGCCGTACTCCGCGCGCACCGGCTCGGCGCGCAGCGCCTGCTCGGAGACGACGACGCGCCGCAGGATCGGCAGCCCGTTGCGGCGCCTGTAGGCGACGTAGAGCGCCACGCCGATCGCCATCCAGACCATGCCGACGTAGCGGGCTCCCTCGTGGGAGATCAGCAGGCTGACGAAGCCGACGCCCGACATCAGCGCGCCGAGCACCGCCGGCAGCGGCAGGTCGCCGCCGCCGACCCGGATCGACAGGGGGATCCGGTAGGGCCGCGGGCGATCGGGCTCGCGATAGCGCAGGACGCAGATCGCGACGTGCGCAATCGTGAATGCCACGAGCGCCCCGAAGGCGCAGATGCCGATGAGGAAGTCGAGGTCGCGGGGCACGATCAGCGCGGCCGCGAGCACCCCCGCGACGAGGATCACGACGAACGGGGTCGCGTTCTGGGGATGCAGGCGCCCGATCGCACTCGGTATCTGGCTGTTGGTGGCCAGCGAGTAGGCCAGCCGCGAGAGCCCGAGCATCGCGGCATGCGCGGCGACGATGAGCGTCACGGTCGCAAGCGCCGCCGTGACGTAGGTCAGGACGTCCGACAGCCAGGCCGGATCGAAGGTGTCGACGATCGCGAGGACCGGGGCGTTGAGCGCGTGCCCCTTCAGCGGGCTGTCACCGGGCGTCACGGGCAGCGCCGCGACCGCGACGAGCGAGATGCCCGCGTAGATGACGAGCACCGACGCCGTCGCGCTGGCGACGAGCCGCCGCAGCGCGCCCGACCCGATCTGGATCTCGCCCGACAGCCCGGATGCGGCCTCCAGGCAGGTGAACGCGACCGTGCTCACCGTGATCGCGAAGATCAGGTCGGTCCAGCTCGGGCTCGTGCCGAGGTGGATCGAGCTCGTCAGCGCCGGGATGTCGACCACGAGGAAGAGCCCGAGGACGATGATCACGAGCTGCAGCACGAGATCGACCAGCACGAGCGCCGCCACGCGCTCGCGCAGGGGTCCGCCGCGGACTCCGGCGACGTTGCGCAGCGCCACGTACACGACGATCCCGAGCGCGATCGCCAGCTCGGGGGCGGGATCGCCGAGCGGCGCCCAGAAGGCGGCCACGTAGTTGGCCGCCACGAATGCCGTGATCGCGATGAGGATGAGGAAGTCCAGCAGGACGGCCCAGCCGGCGATGAAGCTCCACAGCTCGTTGAAGGCGTAGCGCGCGAAGACGGTCGAGCCGGCGCGCTCGGGATGCAGCGACGCGCCCTCGACGTACGTCATCGCGCCCAGCGCGAAGAACACCCCGGCGCCCAGCAGGACGACCGGCGTGAGCCCGGCGGCGTTCTCCGACACGACGCCCAGCGAGAAGTAGATCCCGCTGGCCAGCGACGTCCAGACGATCGCGAAGATCGCAGGCGAGCCGAGGCCGCGGCGGACCATCAGAGGCGCCGCCAGGTGAAGTACAGACGGCCGGCCCCGGCGCCGGCGAAGAGCACGCCCATGACCATCCCGAGGGCGAGCGGCCCGCCGCCGTTGGCGAGCGTCACCACGATGATCGCCAGCCCGAGCACGAGCATCGCCGCCGACAGGACGAGCGTCGCGGAGCGATGGAGATCGCGCGGCTCAGGCACGCGCGGAGTCTACGTCGGGCGGCCTGACCGGCCCTACTGCAGCTCGACGAACTCCATCAGCGCCTCGAGCGTCACGTCCCACCCCAGCGTGTCGCCGCCGCCCGGCAGCGCCTCCTGCCAGTCCAGGCCGAAGTCGCGGCGGTCGACGGTCGCCGCCAGCTCGATGCCGACGCGGTTCTCGGGGCTCAGCAGCCCGGGGCCGGGCAAGCCGATGCGGCCGGTCGCCTCGACGAGCCGGCTGTGGCCGTGGATCGTCAGCTCGCCCTGGACGACGATCGCGCGCGACGCGTCGCCGCTGAAGTCCGACACGACCCAGCGCACCTCGGGGAAGCGCTCGGCGTCGAGGAACTCGCCCGACAGCATCCGCGTGCGGATGATCGGGTTGTTGAGGTCCAGGCTTGCCACGGGCACGGTCGCGACGAGCGTGCCGGCGGCGACGTCGAGCGTCGCGTCGATCTCCTTGAAGCCCGCGCGGTAGTCGCGCGCGCCGAGATGGCGGACCTTGAAGGTCACCGAGGAGAACGGCGGATCGGCGCGCCAGACGCCCCCGCCCAGATGGGACTCGAGAAAGCTCATGCGACGATCAGCCGACCTTCTTGGGGCGCGGGACGTCGAAGGCCGCGACCGCATCCCCGCCCTGCACGCCGACGTAGAGGTTGCGGGAGTCCGGGCTGACGACCGGCGCGACGGGGACGTTGAGCGCCTTGACGTCGTCGCACTTGTCCTCGCCGTCGTCGGAGACGCAGCCCTTGTAGGTCAGGGCGCCGCCGCGCGGTGCGCGGGCGTACATGGCGAGGCCGGCGCGCGCGGTCACGAAGACCGTCCGGCCGTCGGGGCTGAGCGCCAGGCCGCCGCCGGCGAACCCGCCGCCGGCGCTCGATCGACGGTTGCTGCACGCGCCGGTCGAGGCGTGCTGGGTGGCCGTGCCCGCGGCGCCGGGCTTCTGCGTCAGCTCGCCGCTGGACGCGTCGCGCGTGAACACGGCGACCGCGCAGTCCAGGAAGGACAGGACATAGGCGTTGGAGCCGTCGGCGCTGACCACGACCTGCGCGGCGCCCCGCAGCCCGCGCGCGTTCGCGCAGCCCTCGCCCTGCCCGATGCAGCCCGCGCTGCCGCGCACGGGCACGAGCCTGCCGGTCCTGCGGCTGCGGTCGAGGATCGTGACGTCGCCCGAGCCGCCCGCGTCGGTGCCGGAGGAGGCGAAGACCTGGCGGCTGTCGGGGCTGACTGCGACCGAGGTGGCGCCGTCGATGTCGGGATCGGCGACGCAGTCGGCGCCGTCCGCGCCCTGGCTCGTCGCCGCGACGCAGCCTGCGCGGCCGGCAAGGCGCGTCAGCGCGCCGGTGCGAGGGTCGCGCCCGAACGCGAGCACGTCGACGCTCGTGACGTACACGGTGCGCCCGTCGGGGCTGACGGCGATCGATCGCGCCCCGAAGAGCCCGCGCGCGCGGCCGCACCCGGGCGTGCGCGTGGTGGCGCCGCGCTGGCTGCCGGTGCGGGTGAGGCACCCCTGCTCGCCGGCCTTCTGCGTCAGCCCGCCGCCCCGATCGCGGTCGAAGATCGCCAGGCCGTCGGCCGAGCCCACGTAGACGTTGCGCCCGTCCGGGCTGACCGCGAGGTCGGTGACGCCGAAGAGCCCCCGGCCGACCGCACAGGACCGCCTGCTCGCGATCGCGGCCGCCTGGCGCAGCCGCCGGGCACGCTCGCCCCCGGGCGTCCCGTCGCGCGAGATGCATCCCGCCGGCCCCGGCCTGGCGCTGAGCACGCCGCTGCGCGGGTTGCGGTCGATGACCGCAACCGCCTCGCGATGCGCCGCGACGTACGCGTTGCGCCCGTCCGGGCTCATCGCCAGCGCGGTCGCCAGCCCGACGGCCGGTGCGACCGCGCAGTCGCCGCCCTTGGAGTGCTCGGAGAAGCCCCCGGTGCCGTCGACCGAGACGCACGCCGCCTTGCCGGACTTCTCCTTCAGGCCACCGCTGTGGCCGTTGAAGTCGCCGAAGAAGAGCGTCCAGGCGATGAACGACACGACACCCGCAAGCGCGATCCCGAAGATCAGGGCAAACGTGTCGCTGTAATCACTCATGTCAGCACTGTCGCGGCCCGCCACCCAGGCCGTCGCGGAGCGGGTGAGCGAGATATCGGCGATGCATGAGTGGCACGGCGGGCTGGGCACAGTGCGCCAGCACGGGCCCTGCCCGTCGGGCCG